>CBHYLO010000151.1:0-8777 GCA_966128675.1 uncultured bacterium
GCACCCCGCCAGCGTCGACACCATCCCGACGGACGGCAGCAAGGAGGACGTCGTGCCGATGGCGATGGGCGCGGCGCTCAAGCTGCGGCGCGTGGTGCACAACGTGCGGCACGTGCTGGCGATCGAGCTGCTGTGCGGCGCGCGCGGGATCGACCTGCGCGCGCCGCTGCGGCCGTCCGCCGGCGTGACCGCGACGCACGCCGCGGTACGCGCGCTGGTCGCGCCGCTGACGGGCGACCGCCCGCCGTCCCCCGACGTACGCCGCCTCGCGGAGGCCATCGCCGAGGGGCGCTTCGTGCCCCAGGCGTCGCGCTTCGCCGACTCGATCCTCGCGGAGGTCCAGACGTGAGCGCTCCCTCGATCGCGACGCCGCACGCCGGCCTGCCCGGCGCCCGGCCCGTCCGCGCGCCGCGCGGCTCCACGCTCACCTGCAAGGGCTGGGAGCAGGAGGCGGCGCTGCGCATGCTGATGAACAACCTCGATCCCGAGGTCGCCGAGCGGCCGGACGACCTGGTCGTCTACGGCGGGACGGGGCGCGCGGCGCGCAGCTGGGAGGCGTTCGACGCGATCGTCGCGGCGCTGCGCGCGCTGGAGGGCGACGAGACGCTGGTGGTGCAGAGCGGCAAGCCGGTGGCCGTGCTGCGCACGCACGCGGCCGCGCCGCGCGTCGTGATCGCCAACAGCAACCTCGTGCCGCGCTTCGCGACGTGGGACGAGTTCCGCCGGCTGGAGCAGCTGGGGCTCACGATGTACGGGCAGATGACCGCCGGCTCGTGGATCTACATCGGGTCGCAGGGCATCGTGCAGGGGACGTACGAGACCTTCGCGGCGGTCGCGAACCGGCACTTCGGCGGCTCGCTCGCGAGACGCTTCGTGCTCACGGCGGGACTCGGCGGCATGGGCGGCGCGCAGACGCTCGCCGGCACGATGAACGGCGCCGTCGTGCTGGGCGTGGAGGTCGACGAGTCGCGCATCGACAAGCGGCTCGCGACGGGCTACTGCGACCGCAAGGCGCACGACCTGGACGCGGCGCTGGCGCTCGTGGAGGACGCGCGGCGCGGCGGGGCCGCGCTGTCCGTGGGGCTCGTGGGCAACGCCGCCGACGTGCTGCCCGAGCTGGTGCGGCGCGGCGTGGTGCCCGACGTCGTCACCGACCAGACGAGCGCGCACGACATGCTGCACGGCTACGTGCCGGCCGGCATGACGCTGGCCGAGGCGGCCGCGCTGCGCGCCGAGGACCCGGCCGCGTACGTCGTCCGCTCGACGGCGAGCGCGGTGCGCCACGTGGCCGCGATGCGCGACCTGCAGAAGGCGGGCGCGGTCGCCTTCGACTACGGCAACAACATCCGCACGGTGGCGTACGACGCGGGGTTCGCCGAGGCGTTCGAGATCCCGGGCTTCGTGCCCGAGTACATCCGCCCGCTGTTCTGCGAGGGGAAGGGCCCGTTCCGCTGGGTCGCGCTGTCGGGCGATCCCGCCGACATCCACCGCACCGACGCGCTGGCGCTGGAGCTGTTCCCGGAGGACCAGGCGCTGCGGCGCTGGATCACGCTGGCGCGCGAGAAGATCCACTTCCAGGGGCTGCCCGCGCGCATCTGCTGGCTGGGGCAGGGGGACCGCGCACGCTTCGGCGTCGCGCTGAACGACCTCGTCGCGCGCGGCGAGCTGTCGGCGCCGATCGTCATCGGGCGCGACCACCTCGACACGGGCTCGGTCGCGTCGCCCTTCCGCGAGACGGAGGCGATGCGCGACGGCAGCGACGCGATCGCGGACTGGGCGATCCTCAACGCGCTGGTGAACGTCGCCAGCGGCGCGTCGTGGGTGTCGTTCCACCACGGCGGCGGCGTCGGCATCGGCAACTCGCTGCACGCCGGCCAGGTGACCGTGGCGGACGGCTCGCCGCTCATGCGCGAGCGGCTGCAGCGCGTGCTGACGAACGACCCGGGGATGGGCGTCGCGCGGCACGCGGACGCGGGATATCCGGAAGCCATAGCGGCCGCTCGTCGGCACGCCCTCAATCTTCCCATGACGTGAGAGTTCGGCGCTCGGCGGCCCCCCCCGGGGGCCCCGGGGCCGCCCCGCCGCGCGTCCCCCCGAAACGGAGCCTCGCGATGCTATCTGCGCGCTTCAAGCCCTACCACGTCCCGCTCTTCCTCGCCAAGTACGCCTGGCTCAAGGCGCGCCGGCGGCCGGTCCTCGTGCACTTCGAGGCGACGCTGCGCTGCAACGCGCGCTGCGGCTTCTGCGACTACTGGAAGACGCCGGCGGAGACCAAGGCCGACGAGCTGAAGAGCTTCGCGGACGCCGCGCGCTACTTCAACCCGATGCTCGTCACGTGGACGGGCGGCGAGCCGCTCATGCGCCGCGACCTCGAGTCGCTGGTGGCGGCCGTGAACGGGGCCGTGCGCCTCAAGTACGTCACGCTCATCACGCACGGCGGCATGCTCACGCCCGAGCGCGCGCAGTCGCTCTGGGACGCGGGCATCAACCAGTTCAGCATCTCGCTCGACTACCTCGACGGCCGCCACGACGTGGCCCGCGGCATCCCCGGCCTGACCGAGAAGATCTTCCGCACCGTCGACGCGATGCGCGCGCGCGGCATCGACAACATCCGCTTCAACACGGTCGTCAAGGACGACAACCTCGCGCAGATCCTCCCGATCGTCGAGAAGGCGGAGGCGCTGGGCTGCGGCGTGAACCTGAGCGTCTACACCGACTCCAAGAACGGCAACGTCGAGCACCTCATCCGCGATCCGCAGTACGCGGAGATCGACGACCTCGTGGCGCGGCTGCTCGCGTTCAAGCGCCGCCGCCGCGGCGTCATCACGAACTCCGACTACTACCTGGAGCAGATCCCGCGCTACGTGCGCGGCGAGATGACGGAGCCGTGCCGCAGCGGCATCGACACGATCCACGTCAGCCCGACGGGCGGCGTGCGCCGGTGCCCGGACTTCCCGACCGACTTCCACTGGTCGGAGTTCGAGAAGTACGAGCCGATCGACTGCAACGCGTGCTACTACGCGTGCCGCGGCGAGGCGCAGGCGCCCATCCGCATCGCGTCGCGCGTGCGGGACGTGATGGGGAACGTGCGGACGCCGGGGGCGGTGTCGTGAGCGGTGACTCACCGCTCGCCGCTCGCCGCTCGCCGCTCCTCTTCACCGACGCCGCCCAGGTCGTCACCTGCGCCGGCCCCGCGCGCGCCCGCCGCGGCGCCGAGCTGCGCGACGCGGGCGTGCAGCCGCCGGGGACCGCGGTCGCGGTCGAGCACGGCCGCATCGCCGCCGTCGGGCCCCAGGACGCGCTGGAGGCGCGCTTCCCGGACGCCGGGCGCGTGGACTGCGGCGGGCGGCTGCTCATGCCCGGGCTCGTCGACTCGCACACGCACGCGATCTTCGGCCGCCCGCGCTTCGAGGAGCAGGAGCTGCGCGCGATGGGCCTCCCGTACATGGAGATCGCGAAGCGCGGCGGCGGCATCCACAGCTCAGTGCGCGACCTCCGGAGCCGGGACGAGGACGCGCTGGTGGCGCTCGCGCTGCCGCGGCTGCGGCGCATCGCGTCGTACGGGACGACCACCGTCGAGGTGAAGTCGGGCTACGGCCTGACGGTCGAGGACGAGCTGAAGACGCTCCGCGTGATCCGCCGGCTGCAGGCGCTGCTCCCGCTGCGGCTGGTGCCGACCTGGCTGGGGGCGCACGAGGTGCCGCAGGAGTACCGGGCGCGGGGGGACCAGGGGCGGGCCGACTACCTGCGGCTCCTGGTGCACGAGATGCTGCCCGCGGTGGCGGGGGAGGGGCTGGCCCGATTTGCTGACGTTTTCTGCGAGCCGGGCGTCTATACCGTGGCGGAGAGCCGCGTGCTGCTGGAGGCTGCCCGGGAGGCGGGCCTCGGCCTCAAGCTGCACGCCGACGAACTGCAGACGTCCGGCGCGGCCGAGCTGGCCGTCGCTCTGGGGGCCGCTTCGGCGGACCACCTGGCGGCGGTGAGCGAGGACGGCGTGCGGGCGCTCGCGGCCGGCGGCACCGTGGCGACCCTCCTCCCCGGGACCATGCTCTTCCTGGGGAGCGCGCGGCAGGCGCCCGCGCGCGCGCTGATCGATGCCGGGGCGCCCGTGGCCCTGGCGTCGGACTTCAACCCGGGGACCAGCCCCACCGTCAACTTCCCGCTCGTGCTCACCCTCGCCGTCAGCCAGCTCCGCCTGACCGCCGCCGAAGCGGTGGTCGCCGGAACCGTGAACGGTGCCGCCGCGCTCTCCCTCGCAGGGGAGACGGGGCAGCTCGCGCCCGGCTTCCAGGCGGACCTGGCGCTGTTCGACGCCGAGGACGTGCGCGAGCTCCCGTACTGGTACGGCGACCGGCTGTGCCGCGGGACGTGGGTGGGCGGGGTGGCCTGTCACCCGTTCGAGGCACGTCTTCCCCCGCAGCCCTGACCCGGTGATGTCCGCGCTCGCCAAGATCAAGAAGCAAGCGGCCCAGCTGGAGCACGACCGGCAGTACGACAAGGCGCTCGCCCTCTACACGCGCCTCCTGGACGCGTCGCCCGAGGCCGACGACGAGATCGACGTCGCGCTCTACAACCGGGCGGGCGACGTCGCGCTGCGCGCCGGCGACACGCCGCGCGCGGTCACGTACTACGAGCGCGCCCTCGACCTCTACGCCGCCGGCGGCTTCCTCAACAACGCGATCGCCCTCGGCGCCAAGATCCTGCGCCAGGCGCCCGAGCGCGCGGCCACGCACTACACGCTGGGCGTGCTGCACGCCAAGAAGGGCTTCCGCAGCGACGCGCGGCAGCACTTCCTGACCTACGCGGAGCGGATGCAGCGGGGCGGGCAGGGCGCCGAGGTCGCGCGCAGCCTGGCCGACTACGTCGTCCTGTGCGACGGCGCCGCGGACGCGCGGGCGGGGCTCGCCGCGCACCTCGCGACGGGCGGCGCGCGCCCGGCCGACCAGTCGGCGAAGCTGCAGGAACTCCTCGACCAGGCGCTGCGCGCGGCCGGCCTCGGCGACGAGGCGACGGCGGAGTTCGAGACGCCGCGCGCCGGCGGCGCGTCGCGCCACGGGGGCGCCGCGGACCTCGTGTTCCTCGACCTCGACGCCGCGGCGATCGAGGAGGCGGCGGCCGCGCAGGACGCGCCGCTCGACCTGCTGTCGTCGGTGGACTTCGCGGACGCCGCGCCGATCGAGCTGGATCTGCCCGAGCCGGCCGCGTCCGACGCGGACGCGCCGCTGGCCGCGCTGCCGGGCGAGCTGCCGCCGCTCGCGCCGGCGATGGTGGCGCTGGACGGTGGGCGCGACGACGGGGCGTGGGCGCACGGCGCCGACGCGCCGCTGGCGATCGACCTCGACGTCCCGGTGGGCGTGCCGGCCTTCGCCGACGCCGACCTCGCGGACGTGGACCTCGCGGACGCGGACCTCGACGACGATGCGGCGCCCGTCGGTCTCGACCTCGAGCTGCTGGACGTCGACGCGCCCGACGCGTCGCCGGTCGCGCTGGCGGACGAGGCGCCCGTCGCCTGGGGCGACGCGGGCGTCGACCTGCCGCTGCTCGTGGACGACCGGGACGAGGGCGTCGCCGACGAGGTGGCGGTCGAGCTGGCGGTGGAGCCGCTGCTTCCCGAGCCGGCGCTGGAGACGCCGCCGCTGCTGGAGCTGGAGGCGCCCGACCTCGTGCCGCCGGCCGCGCCCGTGGCGGCGGCCGCGCCGGCGCCGGCCCCGGCTCCCGCGGCCGCCGTCCCGGACTCGGACGGCCTCGACCTCGGGGCCTGGCTGCGCGACAGCGAGCCCACGCGGAGCACCCGCCTGATCGCGCCCACCATGGCCACGACGGGCGACGAGGAGGCCGACTTCCAGGCCACGCTGCAGGCGTTCAAGGCGGGGATCGCGCGCTCCCTGGAGGACGCCGACTTCGACGCGCACTACGACCTCGGCGTCGCCTACAAGGAGATGGGGCTGCTGGAGGAGGCGATCGGCGAGTTCCAGAAGGCCGCGCGCGCGCCGGGCCGACCGCTGCGCGCGATGGAGGCGCTGGCATCGTGCTTCCTGGAGCGCGGGGAGCCGGAGCTCGTCCTGTCGACGCTCGCCCCGGTGGCCGGGAGCCTCTCGGGCGACGTGCCGGCCACGTCGGAGGCACCGCAGCAGGTCGCCCTGTGCTACCTTCTGGGAGCCGCGTCGCAGGAGGTCGGTCGTGTCGACGACGCGCGGGCCTGGTACCATCGGGTCCTGGCGACCGACTATGCTTTCCGCGACGCCGCCACCCGGCTCGCCTCGCTCTCACCGCCGACCAGATGACCGTGTCCGCGCGCTCCCGCGCCGACGTCGCCGCAGCCCTGCAGGACATCCAGGCCCCCGTGCGCGCACGCCTCGACCGAGTGTCGGGCGAGATCTGGCGCATCGTGGCGACCGACCTGGCGATCGCCGACGAGGTCAACCAGCACCTCGCGGCGATGAAGGGCAAGATGTTCCGCCCCACGCTCGTCCTGCTGTCGAGCGCGGTCGACGACTCGCCCGAGGAGCGCGCGATCCCGATCGCGGCCACGCTCGAGGTGCTGCACCTCGCGACGCTGGTGCACGACGACGCGGTCGACCACTCGGTGCTGCGCCGCGGCATGCCCACGATCAACGCCCTGTTCAGCCACCAGGTGAGCGTGATCATGGGCGACTTCCTCTACGCCCGCGCGCTCACGGAGCTCGTGCGGCTGAACGACTGGGACGTGGCCCGCGTCTTCGCCGACGCGTCCACCACGATGACCCTGGGCGAGATGCGGCAGCTCGGCGCGATCGACGCCCTGGCGTTCTCCGAGGGCGACTACGACGCGCTCATCCGCGCCAAGACGGCGTCGCTCTTCCGCGCGGCGTGCGAGCTCGGCGCCCTGAGCGGCGCGCGGCGCCACCGCGACGCGCTCGTGCGCTACGGCGAGCGGCTGGGCATGGCGTTCCAGGTCGCGGACGACCTGCTCGACTACACGGAAGGGCAGGAGATGACCGGCAAGCCGACGGGGCTCGACCTGCGCGAGCACAAGGTCACGCTGCCGCTCATCGCCGCGCTGCGGAGCATGACGCCCGCCGGCCGCCGCAGCGTCGAGACGCTGTTCGCGACCGCGGAGCCGACCGACGTCCAGGTGGCCGAGGTCATCGCCCTGGTGGGCGAGCACGGGGGGCTGGAGTACGCGCGCCGCCGCGGCGACCAGTTCGCCCGCGAGGCCGAGGAGGCCCTCGCCGACCTGCCCGACACGCCGGTGCGCGCGTCCCTCGTGGACGCCATCGGGTACGTTCTGGACCGCCGCTGGTAGGCCGGGGTATGGCAACGCGCAACACGTCCTCCCGCCGCCGGCCGCGCTTCCACGCGGGCGTGCTGGCCGCCGGCTTCATCGCCGGCGGGCTGCTCACCCAGGTGGCGCGGCGCTTCCTGCCGCCCGGCGCGGTGAAGGAGTTCCTGACGACGGGCGTGACGCCCGCGCTGGGACCGCTCTCGATCGACCTCGTTATATTGAAGTTCGCCCTCGGACCGATCGCGCTGGACGTGTCGCTCCTGAGCCTCGTCGGCGTGCTGCTCGCCTACCTCATCGCTCGGTCGCTCTTCTAGGAGACCGCCATGTTCAGCAACATCGGCCTGCCCGAGATCCTCATCATCCTGCTGATCGTCCTCATCCTCTTCGGGGCGAAGCGGATCCCGGAGGTCGCGGGGTCGCTCGGGAAGGGCATCAACGAGTTCAAGCGCAACATGAGCGAGGCGCAGCGCGCCATCACGGAGCCGGCGCGCGACGAGACGCGCAGCATCGGCGCCGAGCGCGACGTGCCCCGCCCGGTCGAGACGGCCGCCGAGGAGGAGGCCCGCCAGCCGAAGCGGCTGCTGAGCTGAGCCCCGGACGCTCTCCATGAGAAGGCCCCCGGTCGCCGCGGCGACCGGGGGCCTTCTCGCGTGCGCGCGTGCGCGCGTCACGCGTTCCCGGAAGCGGGGCCGGGGGGGGGGCCCCGGGGCGGGGGGGGGCCCCCCCCGGGGGGGGGGGCGCGCGCGCCGGGCCCCCCCGCCGGCGGGGGGGCCCCCGCCCGCCCCCGGCGCGGCCCCCCCGCGTCGTGTCGCGCCGTCGCGCCGTCGCGCGTCGGTGTCGGTCAGCCCGCCGACTGCGCGCGCTGCGCCGCGAGGACGTCCTTGCGGTTGTCCTCGAGCTTCGCGCTCTCGCGCAGGCTCGAGAGGTACTCGCGCACGCGCGACTGGCGGAGCGCCTGCGTGATCTGGCGGCGCTGCTGCGTCTTCTGCGCCTGCCACGCGCCCTTGTCCGCGTTCACGCGCTGGTCCACGCGCAGCACGACCACCGCGTCGCGCGAGACGACCGGCGCGCTGATCTGGCCGGCGGGGACGCCGAACGCCGCGCCGTGCGCCGCCGTGAACTGGCCGAGGCCCGGCACCAGCGAGGTGCGCGTGAACATCGGCGTCGTGCCGAGCTCCACGCCCGGCGTCGCCTGCGCGGTCGCCTCGAAGCCCTTCGTGCGCGCGGCGGCCGCGAACGCCTGCGCGCGCGGCAGCAGCAGCTCCAGCTTCTTCTCGCGCTGCAGGCGGCGGCGGATCTCGTCGCGCACCTCGGCCAGCGGCTGCGCGCCGCCGGGCGTGAGCGAGTCGAGGCGCGCGAGGTAGTACGCCTCGGGCGCGTCGAACAGGTCGCTCGACTCGCCGACCTTCGCGCCGCCGAACGCCCACGCGCTCACGCTCGGCACGTAGCGGCCGTTGGCCGTCAGCGGCTCCTTCTCGATCGCGACGACCTGCGTCTTCGGCAGGTTGTACTT
>CBHYLO010000152.1:0-8773 GCA_966128675.1 uncultured bacterium
CCATGTGCACGTGCGCCGGCCGGTAGACGGTCCACGCGGGATGCGCGGCCATCGCCACGCCGAGCGTGACCCCGAGCGCGAGCCAGGCGAGGCTCGCCTTGAGGAACGCCTTCACGAACCACTCCATCAGCGCACCTCGCCGGGCCGCGGCGTGATCGTGGCGAGCAGCAGCAGCTCCGTGTCGATCGCGCGCATGGCGTGCAGCTCGTTGGGCGCGTAGACGACGACGTCGCCGGTGACGCAGGCGCGCTCGTCGCCGTCGCCGGCGAGGACGCCCGCGCCGTCGAGCACCGTCAGCATCACGGTGGACGCGTTCCGGTGCGGCGGCACCTCCTGGCCCGGCGCGAGGCGGAAGACCACCAGCCGCGCGTCGGGGCTCTCGTGGAGGATGCTGGTGGCGGGACGGTCGGCGCGCGACGCGACGGCCGCGCGCGCCGCCCGCGCGGGGACGAGGTGCATCATGCGCCCGGCTCCTCGCCGGCGGCCGCCAGCTCGAGCGCGGCGACCAGCGCGCAGCAGTCGACGCCGTCCTCCTGCGCGGCCGCGCGCAGCGAGCGCGCGCCGCCGCAGCAGGCGTCCACGCCGAAGGCGTTGAAGACGGCGACGGTCGCCGGGTGCTCGCGGAGCACCGCGTCGATGGACGCGTCGGGATCCAGCCTGGGATATCGTGCAGTGGTTCCGGTCATGGTCTGGCGTGTGGTGGTGGTTCAGAAGCCCGCGGTGAGCTGCAGGTAGCCCCAGCCGCGCACGCGCCCCGCGCGCCCGAGGCCGAGCGCGGTGCCGGCGTCGCCGGCGCGGAAGGCGGCGTAGCCCGCCTCGATGGTCGCGCCGGGCAGGACGCGGTAGGGCGCGGCCACGTCGGCCTCCCAGCCCAGCAGCCCGTCGGACAGGCCGTGCGGGCGCGCCGTCGCGAGGCGGTGCAGGTCGGCGCGGAGGGAGAGCGTGCGCGCGGCCGCGTACGTCACGCTGGTGAAGGCGTCGACGAGGCCGCGCCCGCCGAGCGACGCGGCGGGATCGCCGCCGATGACGTCCTCGGTGCCGTAGAACGGGTGGTTGGTCGCGTAGAGCGTGCTGAACGCGCCGTCGCGGCGGTCCGCCTTCGACGCGTCGCCCGACAGCACGTCGAGCCCCGCGAGCGCGCTCACGCGGCGCGGCGCGGCCGCGGTGCCGGCCGGCGTGCCGAGGCGCGCGCCCAGCATCCAGGCGCGGATCGACTCGCGCGGGCCCGCGGCGGCGGTGGCCGTCGGCAGCGCGTGCTCGTCGCCCGCCTGCACGGCGCCCTCGAGCTCCGCGCGCAGGCCGAGCAGCGGCACGCCGTGCACGCGCCCGGCGACGGTGGTGCGCGCCGTCACCTCGCGGCCGCGCGCGCGCACGCCGCGGTCGTGCAGCACCGTCAGCTCGCCCAGGCCGCCCGCGCCGGCCAGCGGGCGCGCGGCGGCGAGGCCGAAGAGGCGGAGGTCGGAGTCGGACGGCACGCCGCGGTCGCCGCGCGCGGCCGCGAACGCGGTCGCCGACCACGGCGCGCCGCCGGCGCGCGCCGGCGCGGCGGTGACGCGCAGCCCGTCGAACGCCTGGCCGACGTTCGACCAGTTCACGCGCCCGATCAGCCGCTCGTTGCCGAGCGCGATCTCCTGGCGCCCCGCGCGCAGCGCGAGCCGCGCGCCGTGCAGCGGGCGCGCGACCTCGAGGTAGCCCTCGTGCAGGTCGAGCGTGCTGGCGGCGTTCGCGTGCGCCTCCGTGCCGAGCACGCGGCTGTCCTGCACGCCGACGACGAGCCGCACCGCGTCGCTCAGCACCGCGCGCGCGCCGAGGCGCGTGCGGAGGTACGTGAACCCGTCGGCGCGCGACGCGCTGGCGAGGCGCTCGAGCTCCGAGCGCGTGCGCACCTCGCCCGAGAGCGTGACCTGCGGGAGCGTGGGCGCGGCGACGGGCGTGGGCGCCGGCGCGGTCGCGGTGTCGCGGCGGGCCGTGCCGGTGTCCGCGGGAAGGAGCGCGGCGGCGGCGAGGAGGGAGAGCCACATGGGAGGAGCGCGCGAAGGAGGCGCGGGGTGTGGAGGGAGGCGGGCTCGCGCGATGCGGGCTCGCGCGATGCGCGCTACCGCAGCGCGCGCTGCACGGCGTCGACGGTGCCCTGCGCCTCGGTGCCCAGCCCGAGCTGCTGGTGCACGATCGCGCCGTCGGCGTCGAGGACCGTGATCACGTTCGAGTGCGCCAGCGCGTCGGGGCCCTGGGCCTGGTAGCGCACGCCGATCGCGGCGGCCAGCTCGCGCACCGCGTCGCCGTCGCCGTTGAGCAGCGTCCAGCGCGCGGGATCGAGCCGCGTCGCGGCGGCCCACTCGGCCAGGCGGCCGGGCGTGTCGCGCTCGGGATCGAGCGAGACGAGGACGAAGCCCACGGCGTCGCGCCGCGCCGCGGGGAGCGACGCCTCGATGCGCTTGAGGTCCGCGACGATCAGCGGGCAGGTCGCGTGGCAGCTCGTGTAGACCATGGCCAGCACGCGGACGCGGCCGGCGAGCGTGTCGAGGTGCACCGTCGCGCCGCGCTGGTCGCGCCACGACGACGGCAGGTCGTACAGGGAGACGCGCTCCTCCGCCGGCTCGACGCTCGTCGTCACGGCGGCAGGGGATGCGGTGTCGCGGCGCGCGCAGGCGCTGAGCGCGAGCACCGAGGCGAGGGCGAGGAGGAGGGGACGCATGATGGGCGGCTCAGGCGGCGCAGCGCACGCCGAGGGTCTCGACCGCCGAGCGGCCCGTGAGACCGGCGCGGACGGCGTTGCGGAGGAACGCGGGATAGTTGCCCGGGTCCGTGGCGCCGATCGCGGCGCTGGCGCAGAACAGGTCGTGGTCGCGCGCGCCGACGCCGCGCGAGTCGTCGGAGACGAGGACGCTGTTGAAGTCGGCCGTCCACTCCCACGCCAGGCCGTGCATCCCGCGCACGCCGTAGCGGTTGGCCACGCCCGCCGCACCCGCGGCGGACACCGGCGGCAGCGGGTGCGGACGCGTCGTGTAGAGCGTCAGCAGCTGCTGCACGAACCCGGGCTGCCGCGCGGCGTCGCGCTGCGTCGCGCTGGCGGCGGCCGCGTACTCCCACTCGTGCACCGTCGGGAGCCGCTTGCCGCGCCACGCGCAGTACGCGCGCGCCGCGAACCAGGAGACGCCGGTCACCGGGCGGCGCAGGTCTGCCGCGTCGCCGGCATCCAGGTCGCCGCGCCAGTCCGCGAGGTACGCGCGGCGGTCGGCCAGCACGCCCTTCACGGCGGTGCGACGCCACGCGGGGTTCGCGCGCACGAAGGCGAGGTACTCGCCGCGCGTCGCGGGATCGCGGTCGAGGTGAAAGGCGGCCACCGCGGTCGGCGCGTCGCCGGGGCGGCCGTAGAGCGGGCGGTACGCGCCGGCCGGCACGCGCACCATCTCCCGCGCCGCCGCCGAGGCCGCCCGCTCGCCGGCGCGGCCCGTCGCGCGCGCGCCCGAGGGCACGGCGGCGAGGAGGGCGAGGCTGGCGAGGAGGCGGCGCATGGCGGGAGTCGTGGGAGCGGTGAGCGTGCGGTCGGGCGGATCAGCGAATCAGTCGGTCGGTCGATCAGGGGATCGGGCGGTCAGTGCGCGGCCATGCCGATGCCCTTGTTCTGGGCGTAGACGCGGGGGTTGTCGTCGCCGGTGACCTTGATCATCCCCAGCGCGCCCTTGTTGAAGGCGCGGAAGATCGAGTGGTCGACGAGCACCAGGTTGCCGGGCTTCTCGACGCCGAACTCCACGATGCCGCTGCCGCCGGCGGGGATGAGCGTCGTCTGCACATTGCGCTGCGAGACCTGCGAGCCGCCCTCGCCGTACACGTTGTCGAACACCTCGCCGATCACGTGGAAGCTGCTGACGAGGTTCGGGCCGCCGTTGCCGACGAAGATGCGGACCTTCTCGCCGACCTTCGCCTGCAGCGCGTTGTCGCCCGTGAGCGCGCCGACGCTGCCGTTGAACACCACGTGCGTGGGCCGCTCGTCCGTGCCGCGATCCATGTCGAGCGTGTGCGGCTGGCCGGCCGCGCCGGGCTTCGCGTAGAACTCCGACTGCATCACGTAGAACTCGCGGTCGACCTTCGGCAGCCCGCCCTTCGGCTCGACCAGGATCAGCCCGTACATGCCGTTCGCGATGTGCATCGGCACGGGCGCGACCGCGCAGTGGTAGACGTACAGGCCGGGGTTCATCGCGCTGAAGGTGAACACCGACTCGCCGCCGGGGAGCGTGAGCGTCGCCGCCGCGCCGCCGCCGGGGCCCGTGACCGCGTGCAGGTCGATGTTGTGCGGGACGCTCGAGTGCGCGTGGTTCTTCAGGTGGAACTCGACCTGGTCGCCCTCGCGGACGCGGATGAAGTGGCCCGGCACGTCGCCGCCGAACGTCCAGAAGGTGTAGTCCACGCCGTCGGCGAGGCGCTTGACGACCTCCTTCGACTCGAGCTCCACGATCACCTTCGTCGCGTGCGTGCGCGTGATCGGCGCCGGCACGTTGGGCGCGGCGGTCAGCACCGCCTTCTCCTCGCCGATGATCGCGTCGGCCTCGGTCGGCGTGCGCAGCGGCACGGCGTCGACGCGTCCCTCGGCGGCCTCGGCGCTGCCGGCGCAGCCGGTGAGCGTGGCGCTGGCGAGCAGGGCGCCCGCGGCGAGCGCGGTGGCGATGCCGAGCTGGCGGAGCGAGAGGGGGCGGGTGGGGAGCGTGAACGGCATGGGTGCGTTCCTGACGTGATGGTGGAGGGCGCCGCTCAGGCGGCGCTCACGGCTGCGGGGGCGTGGGTGCGGACGTCGAGCGACGGCGCGGCAGCCGATGAGGCGTCGTCGTGGTGCGGCGGGAGCGGCGCGTCGCCGGACAGCAGGTCGGCGACGGTGGTGGCGGCGAGCGAGGCGCGGTTCGTCTGCGTGATCGCCGACCACCGGTGGTGCGCGGCGCACGGCCGCGTGGCGTCGCACGGACCGGTGCCGAGCAGGCAGCGCGACTGCGGGCGCGGCCCGTCGAAGCACTCGATCACGCGGGCGAGGGTGAGCGCGTCGGGCGCGACGGCGAGCGTGAAGCCGCCGGCCGGCCCGCGCGTGCTCGCGACGATCCCCGCCTTCGTCAGCGCGTGCAGCGTCTTGCTCAGGTAGTTGCGCGGGGCGCCCGTCGCCGCCGCGATCCGCTCCACGCGCACCGGCCCCTCGCCGCGACGGCGGGCGAGGACGAGCGTGGCGCGGAGCGCGTAGTCGGCGGTCTGGGAGAGCACGGGAGCACCTCGGGAAGCGGCGACGTGAATTCATCACCTGGATGTGATGATCGCCTTCCCGACCTGCGCGCTCCGTAGGCGAAGCCCGGATTCTCCGCACGACTTTCCCGCAGCGACCGTAGGGGATCGGCGGACGCGCGGATCAGGGTCCGGATCCGGCGCCGATGCAGGGCCTCGGCGGCCCCCCGGACCGGGTACGCCCATTGCACGCCCCCCCGGCGTCGTCATGGATCCACCCCACGCTCACGCGGGAGGTCATGCCTTGCCCACGCCCGACTCCACCGTGCCCCGGCTCTCCGATCTCGTCGCGGCCCCGTCCCGCGACGGGCTGGACGCGCCGAGCGATCGCCGTGCGTTCCTCGCCCGCGCCTCTGCGCTCTCGCTCGCGATTCCCGGCGTCGGCGCGGCGCTCGCGGCCTGCTCGCCGCAGGGCGGCACGGCCGGCGACAGCGCGCGGGCCGCCGCCCCCGGCGCGGGCGCCGGCACGACCGGCGGCGCCGGCGGCGCCCAGCCGCCGCTCAACTCCGACAGCCGCCTCGACTCGGCCGTGCTGAAGGGGGAGCACCACACCGGCACCTCGGCCACCGGCGCCGCGACCCAGGGCGCGCAGAGCGCGACCTTCCGGCGCTACGACCCCACGCTGCCGCCGCCGCCCGCCAGCGGCCGCCTGCAGCTGAACTGGCGCGCGCGCGAGGTGCCCATCCGCATCAGCGACGACACGGTGGTCGCCGCGTGGACCTTCGAGGGCGACGTGCCGGGCCCCATCGTCCACTGCCGCGTGGGCGACACGGTGGAGTTCACGCTCACCAACGAGGCGGACATCCCGCACTCGATGGACTTCCACGCCGCGCAGATCGACCCGAAGGTCGCGTTCCGCTCCGTGGCGAAGGGGCAGTCGGTGACGTTCACCTTCCGCCCCAAGTGGGCGGGCGCGTTCATGTACCACTGCGGCACGGCGCCGGTGCTCATGCACATCGGCGCCGGCATGTACGGCGCGCTCATCGTCTCGCCGCGCGAGCCGCTCCCGCCGGCGAAGGAGTTCGTGCTCGTGCAGAGCGAGTACTACCTGGAGGAGCCGCAGAACGGCGTGCGCGCGTTCGACTACAGCAAGATGCTGTCGACGATGCCCGACATCGTCGCGTTCAACGGGCGGCCGGGGCAGTACCTGAAGGAGCCGATCCGCGTGCGGGTCGGCGACCGCGTGCGCTTCTGGGTGGTCGCCGCGGGGCCGACGCACCCGTCGCACTTCCACGTCGTCGGCGAGCAGTTCGACACCGTGTACCTCGGCGCGCCGCCGGGCACGCCCATCCGCGGCGTGCAGACGTTCAGCGTGCCCGCGGGCGGCGGCATGTGCTTCGAGCTGCTGTGCGACATCCCCGGCGAGTTCCCCTTCGTGAACCACGGCTTCGGCCACGGGCAGAAGGGCGCCATCGGCATCCTGCTGGTCGAGTAGCGCCGACCGGCCGACCGTCGCGCGCGCCGCCGCTCAGCCGGCGGCGCGTCGCGGCCTGAGCGCGCGGTGGGCGCGGTGCGCCGCGTCCAGCCGCGGGGCGTGCGCCGCCAGCAGGTCGCTGCGCGAGAGGATCCCCACCACGCGCGCGCCGTCGGCGCGCACCACCGGCACGCGCCCGACGCGCGCCAGCACCATCTGGTCGGCGGCCTCGCGCAGCGTGCTGTCCTCGAACACCACCACCGGGGGACGGCGCACGACGTCGCGCACGCGCGCGCCGTCGGCGTGCGCCGCGTCCAGCAGGTCGCGCCGCGTGACGACGCCCACCAGCCGCGCCGCGTCGTCGACCACCGGGAAGCCCTGGTGCGTGGCGCCGCCCGCGCCGCCGGCGAGCCACGCGCGCACCGCGCCGAGCGCGTCGTCGGCGCGCAGCGAGACCACGTCGCGCGTCGCCACGTCGCGCACCGGCACGCGCGCGAGGTGGTCGACCGCGTACTCCGCGCGCACGCGCACGCCGCGCCGCGCGAGCTTCTCGGTCATGATCGAGTTCGGCGCGAGCAGCAGCGACACGAGGTAGGCGGCCGCGCAGCCCGCGAGCAGCGGCAGCAGCCCCACCGGCTGCCGCGTGGTCTCGAACGCGAAGACGACCGACGCCAGCAGCGCGTGCGAGGCGCCCGTGAAGATCGCCGCCATGCCCACGAGCCCCGCGACGCGCGCGTCGACGCCGAGCGCGGGTGCGAAGCGCGCCGTCTGCGCGCCGATCCACGCGCCCAGCCCGCCGCCGATCGTGAACAGCGGCGCCAGCGTGCCGCCCGACGTGCCGCTCCCCAGGTACACCGCCCACGACACGAACTTGAGCGCCACCAGCATCAGCAGCGCGCGCCCCGCGAGGTCGCCCGACAGCGCGCCGGTGATGTTGTCGTAGCCGACGCCCAGCGTGCGCGGCTCGACGAGGCCCACGAGCCCCACCACGACCGCGCCGAGCGCGGGCCACCACATCCAGTGCAGCCGCAGCGCGTGGCCCAGGCGCTCGAACGCGTCCTCGACGCCGTAGCTGACGCGCGTCACGCCGGCGGCGATCGCGCCGATGACGACGCCGAGCAGCGCGTAGCACGCGAGCGCCGCGCCGTCCGGCTGTGCGAGCGCGGGGATCGCGAACACCGGCGCCGTCCCCTCGAATGCGATGCGCACGCCGGTCGCCACCGCCGCCGCCAGCGCCACGGGGATGAGCGATCGCGGCCGGTACTCGAAGAGCAGCAGCTCGACCGCGAGCAGCACCGCGCTCACCGGGCTGCCGAACGTCGCCGCCATGCCGGCGGCCGCGCCCGCGGCGAGCAGCGTCTTGCGCTCGTCGCTGGTGACGTGCAGGAACTGCCCCGCGAGCGACCCCAGCGCGCCGCCGGTCGCGATGATGGGCCCCTCGGCGCCGAACGGCCCGCCCGTGCCGATCGCCACCGCCGCGGAGAGCGGCTTCAGGAAGAGCACGCGCGCCGGGATGCGGCTCTCGGCGAACAGCACGCGCTCCATCACCTCGGGGATGCCGTGGCCGCGGATCGCGGCCGAGCCGTAGCGCGCCATCACGCCGACCACCAGCGCGCCGAGCACGGGGATCAGCACCAGCGCGAGCGGCCCGCGCACGCCGCCGGCCGGCGCGACGAGGTGCGTGGCGACGCGGCCGTGATACGCGACGTTGGTGACGAGCCCGATGAGCCGCGTCAGCAGCTGCGCCGCGAGCGCCGCCGCGACGGCCAGCGCGCACGCCAGCGCCGCGACGACGACGGTGCGCCGGTCCACCGGCTCGTACGCGCGCGGCCCGTGCGGCGCGGGCGGCTCCAGGTCGGCCGCCGCGAGCGCGGGCTCGAGCCCCGGTGCGACGGGCAGTGCGGTCGGATCGCTCACGTCTCGCTCACTTCGGGTCCTCGAAGAACATGCTGGGCGGCAGCTGGGCCAGGCCGGCCGCGGCGAGCCACGCCTCGAGCCCCGCGGCGAGCGCGTCGCGCGCCTCCGGCGGCAGCTCGGCCAGCGCGGCGGCGAGGCGCTCCTGCGCGGTGGGCTCGCCGCCGGCGGCCGCGCGCCGGC
>CBHYLO010000153.1:0-8766 GCA_966128675.1 uncultured bacterium
GGTGGTGATCGACGCCGGCCACGGCGGGCCCGATGCCGGCATGCAGGGACCGCTGGGCGGCGGGCCGCGGATCCGCGAGAAGGACGTGACGCTGGCCGTCTCGCTCGCGCTGCGGAACGCGCTGCGCCAGCGCGGCGTGGGCGTGGCGATGACCCGGACCACCGACACGCTCATCGCGCTCGCCGACCGGGGGCGGATCGCCAACCAGAAGTCGGGCGACCTGTTCGTCTCGATCCACGTCAACGCCGCCAACCCGGCGTGGCGCGACCCGGCCGCGACGCGCGGCTTCGAGACCTACTTCCTCTCCGAGGCCAAGACGGCCGACGACCGGCGCGTGGCCGACCTCGAGAACGAGTCGGTCCGCTTCGAGGGGGCGTCGACTGCGGGGAAGGACGACCCGCTCTCCTTCATCATGCGGGACATGGCGCAGAACGAGCACCTGCGCGAGTCGAGCGAGCTGGCGTCGATCGTCCAGCGCCGGCTCGCCCGGGCGCACCCCGGCCCGAGCCGCGGCGTGCGGCAGGCGGGGTTCCGGGTGCTCGTGTCGGCCTTCATGCCGGCCGTCCTGGTCGAGGTCGGCTTCGGCTCCAACCCGGCCGACGCCGCCTGGATGAGCAGCGCCGCCGGCCAGCGCGAGATCGCGGAGGCCGTCGCCGACGCGGCCGTCGACTACCTGAAGCGGTACGAGCAGCGCCAGCGCGCGGGAGTCCGCCAGTGACCGCGGTCGCGCCGCCCGCCCCGACGGTCCCGCGGACGATGGCCGACGCCGGCCCGCTCGCGACCGTCGTCGCGGGGCTCACCTTCCAGAACCCGATCGTCCTCGCCTCCGGCACGGCGGGGTACGGCCACGAGCTGCGCGAGGTCGTGGACCTCGACCGGCTGGGCGGGATCGTCACCAAGGCGGTCAGCGTCGAGCCGCGGAAGGGGAACCCCGCGCCGCGCGTGGCGGAGTTCCCGGGCGGGATGATCAACGCCGTCGGGCTCGCGAACCCCGGGCTCGACGTGGTCCGCCGCGACCACCTGCCGCGGCTCGCGGCGCTCGTCTCGCGCGCCCGCGTCCTCGTGAACGTCGTCGGCTTCGCGGTCGACGAGTTCGCGCGCGTGGTCGAGGGACTGGACGACGCGCCGCGGGTCGAGGGGTTCGAGTTGAACGTGAGCTGTCCCAACGTAAAGGCTGGCGGGGCTGAGTTTGGCTCGGATCAGCTCGCGCTGCGTACCGTGGTCGAGAGCTGCCGCCGCGCGACCCGCAAGCCGCTCGTCGTGAAGCTCTCGCCCGTGCTGCCGCAGGTCGCGGAGACGGCGCGGATCGCCGTCGATTCGGGCGCGGACGCGCTGACACTGACCAACACGATCCCCGGTCTGGTGGTCGACGTCGAGCGCCGGCGGCCCGCCCTCGGCTTCGGCTCGGGCGGGGTCAGCGGCGCCGGGCTGGTGCCCGTCGGCGTGCTCGCGACCTGGCGCGTTCGGCAGGCTGTGCCCGTGCCGATCGTCGGCCTGGGCGGCGTCCGGAGCGCGCACGACGCGCTGCAGTACCTCATGGCGGGGGCGTCGCTGGTGGGCATCGGCACGGCCGCGATGCAGGACCCCCGGCTCCCCGAGCGCGTGGTCCGCGACCTGGACCGCTGGCGCGATCGGCACGGCGTCGCCCGGCTGGCCGACGTCGTGGGAACCCTCGAATGGCCCCGATGACCCTCTCCGATCCGGCGCCCGTGCGCGGCATCGTCGCCCTCGACGTCCCCGACCGCGCGGCCGCGGTGGCGCTGGTGGACCGCCTGGGCGACGCCTGCGACTTCTACAAGGTGGGGCTGGAGCTGTACACGGCCGAGGGGCCGGACGTGGTACGGTGGCTCCGCGGGCTGGGGAAGGACGTCTTCCTCGACCTCAAGTTCCACGACATCCCGAACACCGTGCGCGGCGCCTGCCGGTCGGCGGCGCGGCTGGGCGTGCGGCTGGCGACGGTCCACGCCTACGGCGGGCCGGCGATGCTGGCCGCGGCGGTCGAGGGGGCGGGGGACCAGGCCGATGCTCGCGGCTGCGGCATCCTCGCCGTCTCGGTCCTCACGTCGCACTCGGCCGCCGACCTGGGCGCGGCGGTCGGCCGCCCGGTGCCGGACGTGACCGCGGAGGTGCTGCGGCTGGCGGGGCTGGCGCGGGCGGCCGGGACGCACGGGCTGGTGTGCAGCGGCCACGAGGCGGCGGCGGTGCGGGCCGCGCACGGCCACGCGCTGGCGCCGCTGGTGCCGGGCGTGCGGCTGGCGGGCGACGCGGCGCACGACCAGGCGCGCGTGGTGACGCCGCAGGGGGCCGCGGCCGCGGGGGCGCGCTACGTCGTGCTGGGGCGCACGGTGACGGCGGCGCCGGACCCGGTGGCGGCGATGGCCGCGGTGCAGTCCGCGGTGCAGGCCGCAGTCGCCTCTCGTGGCGCGGCCGAGCACGGGGGGTTGCATGACGGGCCTAAGCTCATTTAATTCCGGGTCTTGGCCGCAAATTTCATCCGGTTCGACTGGAGCGCACTGTGAAAGTCCGCAGCAGCGTGAAGCCGATCTGCGAGCACTGCAAGGTCGTCAAGCGCGACGGCGTGACTCGCATCATCTGCTCGCGCAATCCCAAGCATAAGCAGCGTCAGGGCTGATATGGCACGTATTGCCGGCGTCGATCTCCCTCGCGACAAGAAGGTCGAGATCGGGCTCACCTACATCTTCGGTATCGGCCGCGCCCAGGCGCTGGCCATCATCGAGGCGACGGGGGTGAACCCCGCACAGCGCGTCCGTGATCTGAGCGACGCCGATGTCGCGCGACTTCGCGCGGAGATCGAGCGTGCTCACAAGGTCGAGGGCGCCCTCCGTACCGAAATCGCGATGAACATCAAGCGGCTGATGGACATCGGGTCCTATCGCGGGATCCGTCATCGCCGCGGCCTGCCGGTGCGGGGTCAGCGCACGCACACGAACGCGCGCACCAAGAAGGGCCCGCGCCGCGCCATCGCCGGCAAGAAGAAGGTGACCAAGTAATGGCTACTGCGAAGAAGACCAAGAAGGTCGTCGAGGCCGAGGGCGTGGCGCACGTGCAGGCCACGTTCAACAACACGACGGTCACGATCACCGACAGCCGCGGCAACGCGATCGCGTGGGGCTCGTCCGGCAAGGCCGGCTTCAAGGGCTCCAAGAAGTCGACGCCGTTCGCCGCCACGGTCGCCTCGGAGCAGTGCGCGAAGGAAGCGCTCTCCGCCGGCGTGCGTCGGGTGCACGTGCGCGTCCAGGGCCCGGGCTCGGGTCGCGAGAGCGCCATCCAGGCGCTCGCGTCGGCCGGCCTGCAGGTCAAGTCCATCAAGGACGTCACCCCGATTCCGCACAACGGCTGCCGGCCGCCGAAGCGCCGGAGGGTCTAACCAATGGCGCGTTACACGGGTCCCAGCTGCCGGCAGTGCCGGCGCGAAGGGACGAAGCTGTTCCTGAAGGGCACCAAGTGCTTCACCGAGAAGTGCCCGGTCGAGCGTCGTCCGTACGCCCCCGGCCAGCACGGCCAGGCGACGGCCCGCCGCCGCAAGGTCTCGGAGTACGCCAAGCAGCTGCGCGAGAAGCAGAAGATCAAGCGCATTTACGGCATCTCGGAGCGCCAGTTCCGCAACACGTTCGAGAAGGTCGCGACCCAGCAGGGCATCACGGGTCACAACCTCCTCGCCGCGCTCGAGAGCCGGCTCGACAACATCGTGTACCGCATGGGCTTCGCGCCGAGCCGCAAGGCGGCCCGCCAGCTCATCCGGCACCGCCACGTCGAGGTCAAGCAGCGGACGGTCGACGTCCCCAGCTTCCAGGTGAAGCCGGGTGAGGAGATCCGCGTGAAGCAGGCCTCGCGCGAGATGCCGCTCGTGATGGCCGCGATGGATCAGTCGTCGCGCGGCGCCCCGCTGTCGTGGATCGCGGTCGACAAGGAGTCGTTCTCCGGCCGCATGCTCGAGAAGCCGCAGCGTCAGAGCATCCCGATCGCGGCGATGGAGCAGCTGGTCGTCGAGCTCTACTCGAAGTAAGCCGTATCCTCCACGTGCCCCCCGGGGCGCGCGGAGTGTCCGCGGGCGCGGTCCCAGACCGCGCCCGCGTTCAAAGAAGTGTCCGACCCGTGCCGATCGGCACGATCGGGCACAGGGTCGGGACCTTCACTCCCCAACGAGCCTGCCGCGCGTGAAGGGCGGGGCAGGGCGTCGCCGGAGCCCGTCGTGAGACGGATCCCCGGTCGGACCAGGACTGAAATCACTGCATGGCCACCACCATCGATCTCCGCGGGCTCGTCCGGCCGCAGCTCGTCGAGTCGACGAAGCGCACGGACAACCCGAACGTCGCCGAGTTCAACCTGCAGCCGCTCGAGCGCGGCTTCGGGCACACGCTCGGCAACGCGATGCGCCGCCTCCTGCTGTCGTCGCTCCGCGGCGCGGCCGTCTGGGGCTTCCGCATCGACGGCGTCGTGCACGAGCACCAGACCATCCCGGGCGTCGTCGAGGACGTCCACCAGATCATCGGCCAGCTCAAGACGCTCGTCCTGCAGATGGACGAGGACGTCGAGAACGCCGTGCTGCGCATCCAGAAGTCGGAGGCGGGCCCGGTGACGGCCGGCGACATCCAGGCGCAGTCGGGCGTGCGCGTGGTCGAGGCGGGGCACCACCTCTTCACGCTCCAGGAGGACCGGGAGCTGAACGTGGAGCTGTACGTGAACAAGGGGCGCGGCTACGTCGAGAGCGACCAGCACCCGGTGGACCGCGGCCTGCCCGTGGACCTCGTGCGCGTGGACGCGATCTACAATCCCGTGCGCCGCGCCAACTTCGCCGTGGCCGAGACGCGCGTCGGGCAGCGCACCGACTACGACCGCCTGACGCTGACGGTCGAGACGAACGGTACCATCACGCCGGAGGAGGCGGTCAGCTACGCCGCCGCGCTGGCGCAGACGCACTTCCAGTACTTCGCGGGCTTCGGCTCGCACGCGGCGGCCGCGGTGGCCGCGGGTGGGGACGCCTCGGGCGGCGACGCGCGCCGGATGGCCGACCTGCTGCGCACGCCCATCGACGACCTCGAGCTCTCGGTGCGGAGCGTCAACTCGCTCAAGAACTCGAACATCCGTACGCTCGGCGACCTGGTCCGGCAGACGGAGAGCCAGATCCTCCAGGTCAAGAACTTCGGCAAGAAGTCCCTCCAGGAGATCGCCGATCTCCTCGAGCGCGAGGGACTGAACTTTGGCATGCGCTACGAGGAAGCCGGCGACGGCGTGCGGATCACCGATTGGGGAACCGCGCCGAGCCGGGCGGCCGCGAACGCGCCGGAAGACGACGACGAGGAGTAGACAATGCGTCACCGTAAGGCCGGGCGGCAGCTGCGCCGCACCAGCGAGCAGCGCCTCGCGCTGCTCCGCAACCTCGCGACCTCGCTCATCGAGCAGGGCGCGATCGAGACCACCGAGGCGAAGGCGAAGGAGCTCCGGCCCTTCGTCGAGAAGCTCGTGACCAAGGCGAAGAACGGCACGCTGCACGCGCGCCGCCTGGCCGGCCGTCACGTGCAGAAGCGCGACGCCGCGGACAAGCTGTTCCGCGAGTGGGGCCCGAAGTTCGCCACGCGCCCGGGCGGCTACACCCGCATCCTGAAGACCGGCCACCGCCGGGGCGACGGGGCGGAGATGGCGCGCATCGAGTTCGTGAGCTGAGGAACCGACACATGGCCATCAACCGCAGCCGCTGCTACACCTGCAACAAGGGTGTCGCGTTCGGCAACAACGTCTCGCACGCGAACAACAAGACGCGCCGCACCTGGAAGCCGAACCTCCAGGTCGCCCGCATCGCGTCCGAGGGCAAGATCATCAAGGTCAAGGTCTGCACGTCCTGCCTGAACGCGGGCAAGGTGCAGCGCGCGCCGCGCGGCGTCGCCGCCGTCTGACGCGGGCTTGATCGACTCGTCGTCGTGAGGAAGGGGAGCCCCCGCGGGCTCCCCTTCTTCGTGCGCATATATTCCGCGCCATGCCTACCGCGCTCATCACCGGGATCACCGGCCAGGACGGGTCGTACCTCGCCGAGCTGCTGCTCGAGAAGGGCTACCGCGTGGTCGGGATCGTCCGCCGCAGCTCCACCACGCCCTACGAGCGCATCGGCCATCTCGTCGACCGCATCGAGCTGGTGTCGGCCGACCTGCTCGACCAGACGTCGCTCACCGACGCCGTCGCCGACACGCAGCCCGACGAGATCTACAACCTCGCCGCGCAGAGCTTCGTGCAGACGTCGTGGAACCAGCCCGTGCTCACGGGCGAGTTCACCGCGCTCGGCGTGACGCGCATGCTGGAGGCGATGAAGAAGGCGGCGCCGAAGGCGCGCTTCTACCAGGCCAGCTCCAGCGAGCAGTTCGGCAAGGTCGTCGAGACGCCGCAGCGCGAGACGACGCCGTTCTATCCGCGCTCGCCGTACGGCGTGGCCAAGGTCTACGGCCACTGGATCACCGTGAACTACCGCGAGAGCTTCGGCCTCTACGCGGTGAGCGGCATCCTGTTCAACCACGAGTCGCCGCGGCGCGGGCTGGAGTTCGTGACGCGCAAGATCAGCGACGGCGTGGCGCGCATCGCCTGCGGCCTCTCCACGGAGCTCCGCCTCGGCAACCTCGAGGCGCGGCGCGACTGGGGGTTCGCCGGCGACTACGTCGACGCGATGTGGCGCATGCTGCAGCAGGACGCGCCCGACGACTACGTCATCGGCACGGGCGAGACGTGGAGCGTGCGCGAGTTCTGCGACCTCGCGTTCAAGGTCGCGAACCTCGACTACCGCGAGTTCGTGAAGACGGACAAGCGCTTCGAGCGCCCCGCGGAGGTGGACCTCCTCGTCGGCGATCCGGGCAAGGCGAAGGCGCAACTGGGCTGGGAGCGCCGCGTCAGCTTCCCGGACCTGGTGACGATGATGGTGCACGCCGACATGGAGCGGTACCGCCTGCAGGGGCACGCGCCGCGGTGAACGGCCCGGAGAGCGGCCCGGTGGGCGGCCGCGCGCTCGTCACCGGCGCGTCGGGCTTCGTCGGCCGCTGGCTGATCGACGCGCTGGCGGCGGAGGGCTGGCAGGTCACCGCCGCGGCGCCGCACGCGCCGGACGCGTCCACGCTGTCCGACGCGGGGCGCGCCGCGCGCTGGATCGCCGGCGACGTGCGCGACCTCGCGCACCTCACCGAGGCGCTCGACGCCGCGCGGCCCGACGCGATCTTCCACCTCGCGGGCGTGACGTTCGTCCCCGCAGCCGGCAAGGATCCGGGCGCGACCGCGGAGGTGAACGTCGTCGCCGCGGCGCGGCTGCTGGGCCTCGTGCGCGAGCGGCGCGCCGCCGGCACGCTCGACCCGACGGTGCTCGTCGTCGGCAGCGCCGAGCAGTACGGCCGCCACGACGACGCCGAGCTGCCGCTGACCGAGGACGCCGAGCTGCGCCCGCACACGGTGTACGCGGCGACCAAGGTGGCGCAGGAGGCGATGGCGCTGGAGGCGTGGCGCTCCGGCGGCGTGCGCGTGATCGCGACGCGGAGCTTCAACCACAGCGGGCCGGGGCAGGCGTCGCGCTTCCTCCTGCCCGGGCTCGTCGGCCGCGCGCGGCGCCTGGCCGCGGCCGGCGCGGCCGCGGGCCCGCTGCTCGTGGGCAACCAGGACACGTCGCGGGACTTCCTGCATGTGAGCGACGTCGTGGCTGCCTATATTGCCCTGGTCGCCCGCGGCCGGCCGGGCGCCGTGTACAACGTGGCGAGCGGCGTCGGCCACAGCGTCGGCGCGCTCGCCCGCGTCGTGCTCGCCCGCTTCGGGCTCGACGTGCCCGTCGAGAGCGACCCGGCGCTCGTCCGCCCCGTGGACGTCCCGGCGCTCGTCGGCAGCCCCACCCGGCTGCAGGCGCACACGGGCTGGGCGCCGCGCCGCTCGTTCGACGCGCTGCTCGACGACCTGATCGCCGCGCCGCCGCCGCCCGCCTGACCGTCATTCCGTCCGACTCACCACGCCAGCCATGCCTCGCCGCAACGACCTGCACAAGATCCTCGTCATCGGCTCGGGCCCGATCATCATCGGGCAGGCCGCCGAGTTCGATTACTCGGGGACGCAGGCGCTGAAGGCGCTGAAGGAGGAGGGCTACGAGGTCGTCCTGGTGAACTCGAACCCGGCGACGATCATGACGGATCCGGAGTTCGCGGACCGCACGTACGTCGAGCCGGTGACGCCCGAGTACGTCGAGAAGATCGTCGCGCGCGAGCGCCCCGACGCGATCCTGCCGACGATGGGCGGCCAGACGGCGCTCAACGTCGCGATGGCGCTCGCGGAGAACGGCGTCCTGGAGCGCTACGGCGTCGAGCTGATCGGCGCCGACGCGCGCTCGATCAAGATGGCCGAGGACCGCCAGGAGTTCGAGAAGGCGATGCAGCGCATCGGGCTGCAGACGCCGGCCGGCAAGTTCGCGACGACGTGGGACGAGGCGCTCGAGATCGTGGAGTGGACGGGCTTCCCCGCGATCATCCGCCCGTCGTTCACGATGGGCGGCTCGGGCGGCGGCATCGCGTACAACCGCGAGGAGTACGAGGCGATCGTGCGGCGCGGGCTCGACCTGTCGCCGGTGACGCAGGTGCTCATCGAGCGCTCGCTCCTCGGCTGGAAGGAGTTCGAGCTCGAGGTGATGCGCGACTCCGCGGACAACGTCGTGATCGTCTGCTCGATCGAGAACTTCGATCCGATGGGCGTGCACACGGGCGACTCGATCACGGTCGCGCCGGCGATGACGCTCAC
>CBHYLO010000154.1:0-8762 GCA_966128675.1 uncultured bacterium
CAGCGCGACCTACGGCTGGCCACCGCGGCGACGGTGTCGCTCGCGCCACCGGCCACGCCGGCCGCGCGCTTCCTGCCCGCCCCCGACGAGGCGCCGCGCGTCGCGCCCGAGCGCCGCGCGCGTCCGGTGCGCCGCGCGGTCGCCGTCAGGCGTCAGGCGCCGACCGCCGTCGCGGTGGCGGCACCGGTCGTCGAGACGCCCGCGCCCACGCCCGAGCCGGCGCCCGAGCGGATGCAGCGCTACGCCGGCGAGGAGGGCGCGTCGTCGATGCTCGTGGGCGTCGTGCTGCGGGGCGGCGCGGTGGGCGACGACCACTGCGAGCGCGGGCTCCCGCGGGCCCGCCCGGCGCCGGCCACGCTCGGCTACCGCGCGACGACGGTGCGGCTCGGCGGCGTGCCGACCGGCCCGCGCTCGGCCGGGGCGGTGCCGTTCGCGCCGCCGCTCTGAGCGTTTGCGGACGACCACGCCGTCCCCGCGCGGGGACGGGCGTCGTCGCCGCGAGGGGACGATTTCGCGCGATTCGCGAAAGGTTCCCCAGGGAGCGGCCGCGGCTCGGCGCATGCCCTCCGTGAGCCTCGCACCGTGCGCGAGCGCGCACGGTGGACGACGCGTGACACGACGCGCGACAGCGGGAGGAGCCCGTGCGACGGATCGGCAGACGACTCGGATGGACGGCGGCCCCGATGGCCGCGGTGCTCGTGGTGGGGGCGTGCGGCGGCGGTGGTGGGACGACGGCCGCCGCCGGGCTCGATGACGGCCTGCCCCGCGCCCGGCCGCTGGCGGCCGCGGCGCGCGTGGCGCGGGCGCCGAACCGCGACGCCTCCCCCGCGCGGTTCGTGAGCGCGGCCGAGGGGCAGCCGAGCGGCGAGGGGCGCGAGACGACCGTGGCCGATCGTCGCGGGACGGCGCGCCACCGCGCCCCGACGAAGGGCGTGCGGCGCGTCGCGGACGTGCGGCCCGCGCCCGCGGTGGCCGAGGAGCCGGCGCCGACGGTCGCGATGGTCGCGGCGCCCGCGGCGGTGGGCGTCGAGGAGACGCCGACGCCGAGCCCCGCGCCGGCCGTCGTGCCGGCGCCGGTGGACGAGCGGCCGGTGGCCGTGGGCCGCGGCGACGAGGGCGTCGCGCAGGGCGACCGCGACGAGGGGGAGCGCGGGCGGCGCGGACGGGGCGGCGGCGGCTGGGGCGGCGTGATCATCCGCGGCGGCATGGGCGACATCGACCACTGCGAGCGCGACGTGCCGGGCCGGCGCGGCGGGATGGGCGGCGGCGTGCAGGGCGCCATCAACCGGCGCTTCCCGGGGCTGCCCAACGGCGGCTGGGGCGGCCCGATGGGCGGGGCCGCGGGGACGATCCTGCGGCAGGTCGCGACGCAGGTCGGCCGTCCGCACTGAGCGCGCGCCGAACCGCGCAGGAGTGGACGCGAGCCCCGGCTGCCGCATGGCAGCCGGGGCTCGCGTGCGTCCGGGCGCGGGCTAACTTCGCCCGCGCGCCGGGCGTCGTCCGGCGACGTCCATCACCCCGGGAGCCGACGATGAGCAACGCCGCCACCGTCCGCGTCGAGCGCGAGGGCGCGGTCACGCGGATCACCATCGACCGGCCCGCGCGCCGCAACGCGGTGGACCTCCCGACGCTCGCCGCGCTGCGCGAGGCGCTCGCCGCCGCGGGCGCCGACGACGGGCGCGTGGTCGTGCTGACCGGCGCGGGCGAGGCGTTCTGCGCGGGCGCCGACCTGGCCGCGACCAGCGCCGAGGAGATCGCGCGCTTCGACGTGACGGCGGCGCTGCGCGAGCACAACAACCCGGTCGTGCAGGCGATCCGCGCGCTCCCCAAGCCCGTGATCGCGCGCGTGCACGGGCCCGCGGCCGGCGTGGGGATGAACTTCGCGCTCGCGTGCGACCTGATCGTCGCCAGCGAGGCGGCGACGTTCGGGCAGGTGTTCGTGAAGATCGGGCTGATGCCCGACGGCGGCGGGACATACCTGCTCCCGCGCCTCGTCGGCTACCACAAGGCGTTCGAGCTGATGGCGCTCGGCGACCTGGTGACGGCGCGCGACGCGGAGCGGCTGGGGATCGTGTCGCGCGTGGTGCCCGCGGAGCAGCTGGACGCGGCGGTGCAGGAGCTCGCGACGCGGCTCGCGCGCGCGCCGCGCGCGGCGATCGTCGCGATCAAGGCGGGGCTGCAGCATGGCGAGACGAGCGACCTCGCGGGCGCGCTGGAGTTCGAGGCGGTGCACCAGGACGCGTGCTTCCACCACGCGGACTTCGTCGAGGGCGTGACGGCGTTCCTGCAGAAGCGCGCGCCGCGCTTCGCGTGAGCGGACGTGTGGGGCGTGCGCCACACGCCGCGTGCGCTGCGTCACGGAATGACGGTGCCGGCCGGGCGCGCACGAACCCTGCTCTGGGGAGGGGGTATCGTTGGTGAGCGCGGGCGATCGGGTGACTCCGATCGCCGCCGCGCTCCCTCACCCGAGCATAGAGGATCTCATGCAGCTTTCGAACGTGTGGATGCGCCGGACGGCGCTGGTGGTGAGCGCGGCGTCGCTGGCCGTGGGCACGGGCGCGTGCGCGTCGCTGGAGTCGAGCAAGGCGAAGGGCGCCGTCATCGGCGCGACGACGGGCGCGGTGGCCGGTGGGCTGATCGGCCGCTCGAACGGCAGCACGTCGCGCGGCGCGATCATCGGCGCGGCGGTCGGCGGCGCGGCGGGCGCGATCATCGGCCACCAGATGGACCAGCGCGCGAAGACGCTGGAGCAGAACATCAAGGGCGCGCGCGTCGAGCGCGTGGCCGAGGGCATCCTCGTGACGTTCGACAGCGGGCTGCTGTTCGACTTCGACTCGGACGTGCTGCGCGAGACCGCGCGCGCGAACCTGCGCGAGCTGGCGGCGGGCTACAAGAGCTATCCCGACACGGACCTGCTGATCGTCGGCCACACGGACGCGCAGGGCGAGGACGCGTACAACCAGCGCCTGTCGGAGCGCCGCGCGTCGTCGGCGGCGACGTACCTGGCGTCGCAGGGCGTGCCGCGCGAGCGGGTGCGCACCGCGGGCCGTGGCGAGACGGAGCCGGTGGCGCAGAACGACACCGACGCGAACCGCCAGCAGAACCGCCGCGTCGAGGTCGCGATCACGGCCAGCGAGGCGGCGAAGGCGCAGGCGCAGCGGCAGGCGGCGCCGTGATCTGAACGCCGGCGCGGCGGCCAGGCGCCGTCGCGCTGAAGGCTGCGGGCTGCGGATCCGAACGACGGCCTGCTCTGACGAGATGACGAGGAGGCTCCGCGCGGCGCGACGTCCCATGCGCCCTGCGGAGCCTCCTCGTCATCCTGTCTGTCCTTCGTGGTTCAGGGACCAGCGCGCCGGGCACGGGTCGGCGAACGAGGAGCTACGGATGCTCCGGATGCGACGGATGCTGCGGATCGCTCCACGCGGCGGCGACGCTCCATGCGCTCCGAGGAGCGATCCGAATGATCCGGCTCATCCGGAGCATCCGTATCCAGACGAGTAGTTCGTGCCCGCCGTGTGCGACATCGACCGCCGAAGGCACGGAGCCGAGACGCAGCCCGCAGCCCGCGGCGCTGTTAGGTTAGCCCCATGCTCGCCCTCCGCACGCTGCTCGCGCACGTCGTCGACTACGCCGGGCTCTTCCCGCCGGCCGGACTGGCCATGGCGCCGGCGGCGCGCCTGTACGCGGCGTACCGCGGCGGCGACGCGCGGTGGATGCTCGGGCGCTTCGTGGTCCCCGTCGCGCGGCTGGAGGAGCTCGAGGCCGCGACCAGCGCGCTCCTCCCCGTGAACGCCGAGCCGCCCGACGCGCCCGCGCCGTGGACGCTGAGCGCGCTCGTCGGCCCGGAGGCCGAGGCGGACCTGCGCGCGGTGGCCGCGTTCAACGCGCGCCACGCGCCCGGCACCGAGGGCGGGCGCGCGGTCATCGACGCGCTCGAGGCGCGCGCCGCGGTGCCCGACGACGTCGCGCGCCTCGCCGACGCGCTGGCGCGCGCGGGGCTGCGCGACCGCGCGACGCTGTACGTCGAGCCGCCGTTCGGCGCCGCGGCCGCGCCCTTCGCGGCGGTCGCCGCCGCGCGCGGCGTGCGCCTCAAGCTGCGCACCGGCGGCGTCACCGCCGACGCGTTCCCGCCGCCCGCCGCGGTGCTCGACTTCCTCGCCGCGTGCGAGCTGCACGACGTGACCGCCAAGTGCACCGCGGGGCTGCACCATCCGCTGCGCGCGGAGCACGCGCTCACCTACGAGCCCGGCTGCGCGCGCGGCACGATGTTCGGCTTCGTGAACGTGTTCCTCGCCGCCGCGCTGCTGCGCGCGGGCCACGCGAGCGCCGACGTCGCGCCGCTGCTCGAGGAGCGCGAGCCCGCGGCCTTCGCCTTCGACGACGCCGGCGCGACGTGGCGCGGGCGGCACGTGGACGTCGCGACCATCGCCGACGCGCGCGCGCGACGCCTCGTCGCCTTCGGCTCCTGCTCGTTCGAGGAGCCCGTGCACGACCTCCAGACGCTCGGCTGGTGGCCGGGCCCGAGTCCCGTATGACCGACACGAACGATCCGACGCTGGTGAGCTGGGTGGAGTCGGCCCACGATCCCGCGACCGACTTCCCGATCCAGAACCTCCCGTTCGGCGTGTTCCGCCGCGCGGGGACCACCGAGATGCCGCGCGTCGGCGTCGCGATCGGCGACCAGATCCTCGACCTGTGCGCGTGCCTGGGCGAGAGCCTGTTCGACGAGCTGCAGGAGAGCCCCGTCGCGCTGGCGTGCGCCTCGCCGTCGCTCAACCCGCTGATGGCGCTCGGCCGCGCGCACTGGACGATGCTGCGCCGGCAGGTGAGCCGCGTGCTGCTCGCGGGCGGCTCGCCGTCGCGCTACGACCGCGACCGCGCGGCGCGCATCCTCGTGCCGCAGGCGGAGGCCGAGCTGTTCGTGCCCGCGGAGATCGGCGACTACAGCGACTTCTACGCGTCGGTGTCGCACGCGACGAACGTCGGCAGCATGTTCCGCCCCGACGCGCCGCTGCTGCCCAACTACAAGTGGGTGCCGATCGGCTACCACGGCCGCGCGTCGAGCATCGTCGCCAGCGGCACGCCCATCCGCCGCCCGATGGGTCAGCGCAAGGGCCCGAACGACGACGCGCCCGTCGTCGGCCCCAGCCGCTCGCTCGACTACGAGCTGGAGCTCGGCGCCTTCGTGGGGCCCGGCACGCCGCTCGGCGCGCGCATCGCGATCGACGAGGCCGAGTCGCACCTGTTCGGCCTCGCGCTGCTCAACGACTGGTCGGCGCGCGACCTCCAGGCCTGGGAGTACCAGCCGCTCGGGCCCTTCCTCGCGAAGAGCTTCGCCACGACCGTGTCGCCGTGGGTCGTGACGCTGGAGGCGCTGGAGCCGTTCCGCGTGCCGGCGCGCGCGCGCGCCGCGGGCGATCCCCAGCCGCTCCCGTACCTGACGTCGGTCGTCGACCAGGCGCGCGGCGGCTACGACGTGACGGTGGAGGCGTGGCTGCGCACCGCGCGCATGCGCGAGGCCGACGCGCCGGCGGTGCGCCTGTCGCAGGCGTCGTTCGCCGAGATGTACTGGACCGTCGCGCAGCTGCTGACGCACCACGCGAGCAACGGGTGCAACATGCGGCCGGGCGACCTGCTCGGCAGCGGCACGATCTCGGGCGACGCGCGCGACGCGCGCGGCTGCCTGCTGGAGCTGACGTGGCGCGGCGCCGAGCCCGTCGCGCTGCCCGACGGCGAGACGCGCGCGTTCCTCGAGGACGGCGACGAGATCATCCTGCGCGCGCACTGCGCGCGCGAGGGCGCGACGCGCATCGGCTTCGGCGAGTGCCGCGGCGTGGTGACGGCCGCGGTGTGACCGCGTGGTGCCGGTGGTGCACCGGCGCCTCATGGGTCAGCTGGCGGATGTCGAGGGACAACGGGTCGGGGGGGGGGCGGGGGGGGGGGGCCCCCCCCCCCCCCCCCCCCCACCCCTCGCCATCATCGCCCATGCGTCTTCATTCCCTGCTCGCCCACCGCCTCGTCGCGCTCTCGCTCGCGATGGGCGTCGCATCGCCCGCCGTCGCGCAGTCGCTGCCCGACGGCACCGTCTACCACGGCGGCGCGGTCGCGGCCCGCAACAACTGGCAGACCCCGTCGACGATCGAGATCACCGACGCGGGCACCGTGCCGTTCACGGGGCAGAACGTGTTCGTGCGGCTGAACGGCTTCGTGAACGCGTCCGCGGGCGACGTGCGCCTCTACCTGCTCTACACGCCGGGCAACAGCGGCACGGTGACGCGCTCGGCGCAGCTGTTCGACTGGCCGGGCGGCAACGCCGCCGCGTCGCGCAGCTTCGACGGCGACTACGTGTTCGGCTCGACGTTCGCGGCCCCGCTGCCGGGCGGCGTCGTCCGGTCCGGCGAGTACGCGGCGTTCACGCCGACCTTCTCGGAGGCCTTCAACGGCGTCGCGCTCGCGGGCCGCTGGACGCTGCTCGTCGACGACTGGCTCAGCAGCGGTGGCTCGACGATCGAGAGCTGGGACCTGATCGTCGCCACGCCGGCGACGACCACCGCGCCGGAGCCCGCGACCGTGGTGCTCGTCGGCAGCGGGCTGGCGGCGGTGGCGGTGCTGCGGCGCCGGCGTCGCGCGTCGCGCTGACTCGGCGCGCGACGACTCGGCGCGCGGCGACTCAGCGCGCGGCGCGGAAGCGCCCCGTGCGCAGCGCCGCGATGCTGCTCCCCCACTCGGTGACGGTCGCGGGATCGACGACCCATACGGTCCCCTCGATGCTGCGGCCGTCGGCCGAGAGCGTGCCCTCGAGCGTCCAGCGGTGCGTGGTCGCCTGCAGGCGCAGCGTGCGGCCGTCGATGGTGCCGTCGATGCGGCCCGTGGGCGGCAGCGGCGTGACGTAGGGCGGCTGCGCGCCGGCGACGGGGCTGCACTCGATGCGCGGGCTGCCGGCCACCTCGCCCTCGACCAGCGCGCCGCGCTGCGCGAGGCGGATGGTGACGCCGTCGACGGTGCAGCGCACGCCCGCGCCCAGCAGGTCGTACGCGCGCAGCGACCACGTCGTCGGCTCGGCGCCCAGCGCGCCCGGCGTCACGGTGACCGTCGCCAATGCGCGCTTCCCCTCGCTCTCGGCCACGATGCGCGCGGTGCCGGGGCGCACGCCGCGGATCTGCCCCTGCGCGTTCACGACGACGATCGCCGTGTCCGTGCTCGACCAGAAGACGGTGCGGTCCGGGAGCACGCGCCCGTCGGCGGCGAGCGTGATCGCGCCGAACGCGCCCAGCTCGCCCGCGGCGAGCGACGCGGTGCCGCGCGAGAACGCGATCGAGTCCACGCGCTCCGGGGCGACGACGATGCGCACCTCGGCGCGCGCGCGCCCGGCCGTCGCGGCGACGACGGTCTCGCCGACGGCGCGCGCGAACACCACGCCCTGCGCCGTCACGCCCGCCACGGTGGTGTCGCTGCTGCTCCACGCGACGGCGTGGTCGTGCAGCGTGAAGCCCTCCACCGAGAGGACGCGCGTGGTGAGCTGCCGCGTGCCGCGCACGAGCAGCGGCGCGCTGCTGGACGCCGTGATGTCGATCTGCCCGACGACGGGCGCGGGCGGCGGCGGCACCACGCCGGTGAACTCGGTCGTGTCGCCGCACGCGGTGGCGGCGGCGAGGAGGAACGCGAACGCCGCGCGGCGGAGGGCGCGCGGCGACTGGGGGGCGGAGAGGGCGGGCATGTCGATCGGTCGGCGAAAGAGTGCAGGCCGCGCCGGCGGTGCGCCGGGCGGCTCGGTGCTCCGCCGGAGGGCAAGGGCGTGGCCGGCTCTGCCGCAACACGGGCCAAGTGGCGGCCCGCGCGACGGTTGAGCGGCTTTCGCCACACCGTCCGTTTGCGCCGAAGTGTCCTCTCGCGGGGACGAAGAAGCCAGCCTGCGGGAGGACGGCCGATCGATCGCGGGTCGCGGGCGCGGTGGGCACGGCCGCTGCCCGATGCGCGGGCCCACTCAGACAGGAGACCCGCGATGGCCGATCGACAGCAGCCCGGCGAGAGCCGCGACCGATACCGCGACGACGACGACGTCCGCGCGCCGGGCGGCCCGGACGCGCGCAACGACGCCGGCAGCGACTCGCGCAGCGAGGCCCGCGGCGACGCGCGCGAGAACGTGGGCCGCCACGCCCGCGGCACCGACGCGGATCCGCGCGGCCCCGAGCACAACGACCGCCAGCGCAGCCGCGGCGACCGCCACGACCAGTACGACGACGACCTGGCGCGCGACAACCAGCGCGGCCACCAGGCGCAGGGGATGGGCGACCTCGCGCGCGACACGCGCTCGAGCGGCGCGGAGATGCCCTTCGTCCAGAACAACCCGGCCGACGGCGACGACCGGCACGGCTGGCGCTCGCATGCGCGCCAGGGGCAGGCGGAGAGCCCCGTGGAGCTGAACCACAACGAGCCGCCGAAGAAGAAGGAGGGGCACCGCTAGCCGGTCGTCCCTGTGACCGTCGGACGCGGTGGCGGGTACCTTGGCACGAGACCACCACGATGCCCGCCTCCGTCCGACTCCCGCTCCCCGACTCGCTCGCCGCCCGGCTCCGTGCCGGCGACGCCGCCGCGCTCGCCCGGCTCGCCGACGCGACGTACGGTCGCGCGCTCGCGGTCGCCCGCCCGCTGACGCCCGACGAGGCGTCGGCGGAGCGCGCGGTGCTGGACGCCTACGTCGCGCTCTGGTTCGCGCGCGGCGAGGCGCCGGCCGACGACGCGCGGCTGGACGCGTGGGTGCT
>CBHYLO010000155.1:0-8752 GCA_966128675.1 uncultured bacterium
GCCGGCATCTCGCGCTGCCGCTCCCCCGGCACGGCGGGCGCCGCCGCGCGCGCGGCGAGCGCGCTCTCGGCGACGGGCTTCTTCGGGATCGGGTCCTTCGGCCGGTAGGCATCGCGGTTGGCCGGAAGCACGCTGTGCGCCAGCGACGCGCGGTCCAGCGCCGCGTCGCGCGCCGCGAGCGCGGCCTGCAGCACGACCTTCGACACCGGCGACGCCACCTTGCCGCCGTAGTAGACGCCGGACGGGTTGTCGATCTTGACGATGATGACGAACTGCGGGTTGTCGACCGGGAAGATGCCGGCGAACACCGCGTTGTACTTGCCCGCCGCGTAGCGCCCGCCCTCGGTGCGGCGCACCGTGCCGCTCTTGCCGCCCAGCGTGTAGCTGGCGAGGTCCGCGTCGGTGGCCGTGCCGCTGTCGACGACCGACTTGAGCAGCCCGCGCATCGTCTCGGCGACCTCCGCGGGCATCACGCGGCGCACCGGCCGCGCCTCGTGCCGGAACTTCACCTCGCCCTCGGCGTCGCGGATCTCCTTCACGAGCGCGGGCTCCAGCAACAGCCCGCCGTTGGCGATCGCGCCGTAGGCGGCCGCCAGCTGCAGCGGCGTCGCCGCCATCTCGTAGCCCATCGCCAGCGACGCGGCCGTCGTGGCCGACCAGCGCGTGGGCGGATGCAGCGTGCCCGACGCCTCCGCCGGATACGGCACGCCCGTGGGCGCCCCGAAGCCGAGGTCGCGCAGCGTCTCGTACTGCTCGCGCGCCGAGAGCTTCATCGCCAGCTTCACGATGCCGATGTTGCTCGACTCGCGGATGATCTCGCGGAGCGACATCTGCGGCGCCTTGTGCACGTCGGTGATCGTGCGCTTGCCGTAGCGCCAGACGCCGTTCTCGGTGTTCACCACCTCGTCGAGGTGCGTGCGCTTGCGCTGCAGCAGCGCGGCGGCCATGAACGGCTTGATCGTCGATCCGGGCTCGAACGGCTCCGAGATCGCGGTCGCGGCGGTGGCGCGCGGATCCTGCCGCTGGCTCGCGAGCGCGAGGATCTCGCCGCGGTGCGGCTCCAGCACGACGATGTCGCCGCCGGTCGCCTGCGCGTTGCCCACCGCCTCCGACAGCGCGCGCTCGGCGATGTCCTGCAGGCCCTGGTTCAGCGTCAGCGTCACCGAGTGGCCGGGCCGCGCCTCCACCGACCGCACGGACGGCGACGCCATGCGCCCGCCGCGTGCGTCGCGCAGCATGAGCGCCGTGCCGCGCTGGCCGAGCAGGACGCTGTCGAGCGCGAGCTCGATGCCGTCGACGGGCTTCCCGCGCTCGTCCACGCGCCCGACGATGCGCCGCACCGCGGGGCTGGTCGAGAGCACGCGGTCGATCGACGGCACGGCGTGCACGCCGCGCATCGCGGTCGCGGGCGCGACGTCGCTCGGCAGGTAGCGGCCGGGGATCTCGACCCACACCCGCTTCACGTCCGTCGCGCGCTTCACCCACTCGGCGGGCACGCCCGCGGCGGCGAGGCGCTTGCCCAGCGCGGCGCGGTCGCTGACCTCGCGCGGCGCGACGCGCAGGTGCACCAGCTCGCGGCTCTCGACGAGCACGCGGCCGCTGGCGTCGCTGATCAGCCCCCGCGGCGCGGGGAGCGAGGCGTCGGCGATCTGCTGCCGCGCGGCGCTCTCGCGCCAGCGGTCGGCCTGGAACAGCTGGACCTGCGCCGCCTTCCCGATGAGGGCGACGGCGAACACCACGAGCGAGCCGTGGACGATGGCGAGACGATCGGGCCGGGGCACGCGGGCGAGTCCGGGAACGGCGTTACGACGTGGAGTCGCCCGGTTCCGTGTCGCGCCCCGTGGGGCGCGGCGCGGGCCGGGAGATGATGACGACCTGCGTGTCGCTGGGCACCCGCATGCCGAGGCGCTGCTCGGCGGCGGTGCCGATGCGGCCGCGGCTGGCGGCCATGCGCACGGCGCTCTGCAGCGCCGCCCGCTCCGCCTCCAGCTGCCGCCGCCGGACGTCGAGCACCTGCAGCTCGCGCGTCCGCGCCAGCCCGTAGGTGCGACGCCAGACGACCGCCGCCGCGACCAGCACGAAGGCGAGCAGCCCGACGGCGACGATCGAACGGCCGCGCGGCCCACGCCGCGCGGCGACCTTGCGGGGGCTCACGCGGCCGCCTCGGTCGAGCGTTCCCAGACGCGCAGCTTGGCGCTGCGGGCGCGCGGGTTGCGCGCGACCTCGTCCGCGGACGCCTCGACCGCCCGCCGCGTCACGAGCCGGCCGAGCGGGACGTGGCCGCAGGTGCAGAGCGGCTGCCGCGGCGGGCAGATGCACCCCGTGCTCCACTCGCGGAAGGCGTGCTTCACCAGCCGGTCCTCGCCCGAGTGGTAGGCGATGACCGCGATGCGGCCGCCCGGCGCGAGCCGGTCGCGGAGTGCCGGCAGCGCGCGGCCGATCCCCTCCAGCTCCTCGTTCACGGCGATGCGGACGGCCTGGAAGAGGCGCGCGAAGTCGCCGGGCCCGGTGCGCGGCCCGAAGGCGCCGCGGATGGCGCCCACCAGGTCGTCGCTCGTCTCGAACGGGCGGTTGGCGCGGCGGCGCACGACCTCGCGCGCGAGGCGCGGCGCGCGCGGCTCGTCGCCGTAGTCGCGGAAGACGCGCGCGAGGTCGCGCTCCTCCAGCGCGTTGAGCAGGGTGGCGGCGTCGGCCGGCGCGTCGGTGCCCATGCGCATGTCGAGCGGCGCGCCCTCGCGAAACGAGAAGCCGCGGCCGGTGTCGTCGATCTGGTGGGAGGAGATGCCGAGGTCCAGCAGGACGGCGTCCACGGGCGCGCCGGCCAGGTGCGCGTCGGCGTCGGCGTAGTTGGCCTGCACCGCCCGGAAGCGGCCGGCCTCCGCGTACGCCCGCAGCCGCTCCGTCGCGGCGGCGATCGCCTGGGGATCGCGGTCGAAGGCGACGACGTCGAAGCCCGCCTCCAGGAACGCGAGGCTGTGGCCCCCGCCGCCGAGCGTGCCGTCGACCGCCAGGCGCCCGTGACCCGGGCGCGGCGCCCCGGTCGCGTCCTCACCGGCCAGCAGGCGGACGATCTCGGCCGCCAGCACGGGGGCGTGGTACGCGGAGTCCCAGCGGGCACCGTCGGACATCGGGTGGGGCAAGCTAGCGGCGCTCCGTGACAGGCGTCAATTGGACCGAGACTCGGTAGTCGACGCGCCGGCCGGACGCCGGCGCTGGCCGGAATCTCGCACTTTCGCGCGCGCCATGACGTTCGGACGCACCTTCGACCTCGTGATCCACGGCGCCCGCGCGGACGACGCCGGCCTGCGCGCCGCCGCCGAGTGGGCGCGCACCATCGGCCACCGCATCCGCGCGCACGTCACGTGGGAGCCGGGCGATGCGCGCCGCTTCGCCGCGGAGGCGGCCCTCCGCGGCACGGACGCGGTCCTCGCCGTCGGTGGCGACGGCACCGTGAACGAGGTCGTCAACGGGCTGCTGGGGACCGACGTGCCGCTCGGGATCCTCCCCGTCGGCACGGCCAACGACTTCGCCCGGCAGACGGGGATCCCTGAGGACGCCCGCGCCGCGCTCGACCTCGTGATCGAGCGCCCGCCGGTCGCCGTGGACCTGGGGACGCTGAACGGCCGCGCCTTCCTCAACGTGTCCTCCGCCGGCCTGGGCGCCGAGACGACCGCGGAGACCGGCGCGATGGCGAAGGGGATGCTCGGGCCGCTCGCGTACGCGCTGACCGGGGTGCGGAAGCTCGCCGGCGAGATCGAGCCGCGGCGCGCGCGCTTCATCGGGCCGAGCTTCGACCGCGAGGTAGAGTTCCTGCTGTTCGCCGTCGGCAACGCGCGCGCGACCGGCGCGGGCACGGTCATCACGCCGCTGGCGCGCGTTGACGACGGGCTGCTGGACGTCTGCCTCGTGGAGCCGATGGCGCTCGGCGCGTTCGCGGGGCTGCTGCTGCAGCTGCGGCGCGGCGACCACCTGGAGCGCGACGGCGTGCTGTACGCGCAGCTGCCGTGGGTGCGCGTGGAGAGCGAGGTGCCGCTGACCGTGAACCTCGACGGCGAGCCGCAGGCGCTGACGCGGCTGGAGTACCGCGTGCTGCCGCGCGCGCTGCGCGTCCACGTGGGGCACCTGCCGGGCACGGACGCCGAGGGCGGCGCGGGGTGAGACGCGAACGGGGCCGCGTCCTAGTGGACGCGGCCCCGTCGCCTGCTGCGGTGTGGCGCTTACTTGCAGAACGCCTTCGCCATCTGGTCGGCGTACGGCGAGAGCTGGTTGAGCCCCGTGAGCGCCTGCTGCGCGGCCTGCGGGTTGTCGCGGCCGGCCTTCGGCACCGTCGTCTGCGTGACCAGGAAGAGCCCCTGCGCCTGCTTGACCGTCTCGCAGCTCTTGGACTTCTGCGCCTCGGTCAGCAGCATCTGGCCGAACGAGAGCGAGTTGAGGCCGAGGAGCAGCGACGACGTCGCCGTCGAGTTGGTCTTGTCCGCGAACGTGAGGAGCTGGTCGGCGATCTCGTAGTCGGCCTTCGCCTTCGACGCGGACGCCTTGCGCATCGCCGCCTGGCCCGCGGCCAGGGCGTAGAGCGCCACCGAGCTCGCGCTGTCGCCGTTCGCCACCGCCTGCTGGAACGACTGGAGCGCCTGCGTGGCCTGCCCGGCCTCGGCCTGCATGCGGCCGAGCGCACCGTACGCGCCGGGGAGCTTCGGGTTGGCCTGGAGGGCGCGGGTGAGCACCTCCATCGCCTGCTGCGACTGGCCGGCGCGGGTCAGCGCGTCGGCGTACGTGCCGAGGAGATCCCCGTCGTTCGGGAACTTCTGCACGCCCATCGCGGCGAGCTGCGCGGCCTTCTGCGGCTGGCTGTCGAGCACCGCCGCGGTGGCCAGACGGGTGAACAGCGCCGCCGTGGCCGCCGCCGTGTCCGCCTTGATCAGCTCCTCGCCCGAGGCGATGCCGCCCTTGTAGTCCTTGGCCGCCAGACGCACGCGCATCTGGAGCTGCAGGAAGCTCGGGTCGCCCGGGTTGTCCTTCACCAGCTGCTCGACGACCGGGACCGCCTTGGCCGCCTTGCCGCTGGCCGCCCACTCGTTCGCGATCTGCTCGAGCAGGCGCTGGTCGGACGGGTCGGCCGCGACGAGGGCGAGCAGCGTCTCGTCGGCCTTGTCCGTGTTGTTCTTCGCCTTGTGCGCCTCGTAGGCGAGCTGCAGCGCGGGCTTGCTGCGCGGGTCGATCGCGATGACCTCCTCCGCGACCTTGATGATCTCGTCGGGCGAGGCCTTCTGGCTGTACATCGCCTGCGCGAGGCAGATGCGCGCCAGCGTCGACTTCGGGTACTCGGCGATGCCCTTGCGGGCGGCCGCGATGGCGACGTCGTACTTGCTCTCGCGGGCCGCATTGACGCAGGCGCGCTCGTGCTGGAAGGCCTTCTGCGCCTCGCGGAAGTCCTTCGAGATCTGGCCGGCGGCCTTGTCGGCCTTGTCGACCCGGTACGAGCCGAGCGGCTGCACCAGCTTGTTGTCGCGCGTCATGACGAGGAACGCGTCGACGCGCATGCCGGCGCTGTCGCGGAGCACGTTGCCGACGATGTACTCGTCGGCGCGGAGGATCTGGGCGAGGGCGCGCGCGTCATGCGGCGCGAGCGCCTCGTTGGTCGGGAAGCCCGAGGCCTCGAGGTTCGCCGTGATGTCGTTCTTCGGCAGGACCCAGAGCTGCTTGGGCGTCACGTCCTGGCTGATGCGCGTGCGGATCGCGTCCGCGGCCTGCACGCCGGACGTCTTGTCGGCGCTGCGGAAGACGCCGACCATCAGACGGGGCGCGTTCGGATCCGCGGCGCCGCGGGAGGTCTGCGCGTCGGCCGCGATCGGAGCGCTGGCGACGACACCGGCGGCGAGAGCCGTGAGCGCGTGGCAGTACCGAGCCTTCAATGTCATAACCTCCAAAGCGTTAAACATCTGTACCCTCTCGGCCCGTGGCGGTTCCAGCCGCGCGCTCGCGCGCCTTCCCTCGCCGGCTCACGACAGCCTTCGCCCTCTAGATACAGCGTTCCCCACGCGAGGTTCGCGCACTCGGTCGCCACTTCTGCGCCGACCGTGCCAGCCGCACGCCACCGCGCCGGGTGCCCAGCGTCCTGCTCACATGGGGCGGCTGGGACTCGAACCCAGGACCTATCGCGTGTAAGGCGAGCGCTCTAACCAACTGAGCTACCGCCCCAGAGGCGGTAACGCTAAGACGCCAACGCGAATGCCCGCAACGGCGCCGCGGTCTCTTAATCCATTCTTCATTTGTGAGGCGTCTGGCGCGCGCCGCGCCGCGTGCGCCGCCGACGCACGAGGGGCGCGGCCGAGCCCGGCCGCGCCCCGTCCTCACCCTCCCCCGCGCCGCGCCTCAGCGCAGGATCGCGAGCGGCACGAAGACGCAGTAGCCGAGCACGAGCAGGATCGGCGCGAGCGTCTCGCCCCCGCGCCACAGGTCGGCGTAGCCCGCCGCGAGCACCACGGCCGCGACCGCCCACCAGATCCAGGCGGGGCGCGTGCGGGTCTCCAGAGTCGTCGGCGTCGTCTGCGTCGTCATGGGTCGGCAGGTTAGAGCGCGTCCGGAGCGAAGTCAACCAACGCCGGGGCGCTCGCCGCGCGGTGGCTCGGGCACGTCGTCGGCCACCGTCGCCTCGCCCAGCAGCGCGTCCAGCGCCCGCGCCTCCCGCTCGGCGATCTCGTCGGCCTGGCGCAGCGCCTCCAGCCGCCGCCGGTCGCGCCGCCGCCGCATGATCCAGAGCGGCAGGAAGCCGACGAGGAAGACCGAGGTCGCGAGCGACAGGTTGGCGACCAGCGCCAGCATCCCGTAGCGCCGCCGCGTCCGCTCCTGCCACTGCTTCTCGTAGGCGGTGGCCGTGATGCCGTACGCCTGCCGGACCGCCGCGTCGAAGCGCCCCGTCTCCTTCCAGTACCGGAAGAAGAGCGTCAGCCCGCGCTCACGGTCGAGCTCGGCCAGATCGGACACGGCCCGGAACGCCAGCGCGTAGCTCGCCTCCGCCTCGGCCGCCCCCGCGTAGAAGCCGGCCTCGAGCGTGTCGAGCGTCGGCATCCCGCGCGCGAGCAGCGTCAGGTTGGTCGCCAGCGTCTCGTCGCGCCCCCACTCGCCGGCCGCATAGCTGGCGTAGCCCTCGTCGAACCACCGCGGCGGCAGGTCGCCCAGCGCCTCGTGCAGCGCCAGGTGCGCCAGCTCGTGCCGCAGCACCGAGCGCGGGTCGCCGGCGTCCGAGCCCGCGGTCCGCCCCTGCATCACGATCCGGCTCAACGCGGGGAACGCGATGGCGGCGCCCCATTCCGGCGCGGCCGGCCCGATCCACTCCCGGAAGCGGCGCGCGTCGGGCGCGACGGCGATCAGCACCCGCGCGCGCGGCCGCGGCAGCCCCGGGAACGTGTCGCGCCGCTGCGCCTCGGCCAGCAGGCTGCGGGCGAGCGGCCGGTCCGCGGGATAGGCGACGACCGTGAAGCGCCCCGCGTCGAACCGCTCCGCGCCGGTGGGCACGAGCGAGTCGCGCCCTCCCTGGGCGAGCGCGGGCCAGGTGCCCAGCGCGAGGAACAGCACGACGAGCAGCGCGCGCACGAGCGCGTGTGCCGCGGCGCGCGGGCTCAGTCCAGCGGCGGCGGCTCCCCGCCCTGCTCCACCTGCTCCAGCACGTCCGCGCAGCGCGCCCCCCATGGGTTGAACTTGCCCGAGGCCGCGCCCGTGCGCCACGCCTCGCGCGCCGCGTCGCGGTCGCCCGCGAGCCAGTGCGCGCGCCCCATCTCGTAGTACGCCTCGAGCAGGTTGGGGCCGAGCTCCAGCGCGCGCCGGAAGAACCCGACGGCGTCCTCGTACATCTCCCGGCGCAGGTACACCAGGCCGAGGTAGAAGGTCGCGTACAGCGCGGCCTTCCGGTCGGCGTCGTCGCGGACGGCGGTCGCGAGGTGCTCGATCGCCTCACCGTACTCTCCGCGCCGCAGCGCGATGTAGCCGAGGTTCACGCGCGCCAGCGGGAAGCCGGGCGACCGCGCGAGCACGCGCTCGCACAGCGCGCGCGCCTCGTCCAGCCGGCCCTGCCCCATCACCGCCCACGCCAGCAGCGCGATGCCCTCCGGATCGTCCGGCGCCAGCTCCAGCGCGCGCGTCAGCGTCTCCTCGGCGCGCGCGTGCTCGCCCATGGAGATCGCGCTCCACCCCTTCGCGACGAACGTCGACGCGCCCAGGTGGTCGACGCGCACGCTCGCGTGGTCGCCGATGGGCGCCCGCGCGCGCATCGCGGGCACGGGCGGCTCGTCGCCGGTCGGGGCCGAGTCGTCCAGGAAGGCCGGCGCCGGCGGCTCCGAGGCCTCGGGCAGCTGCTTCCACGCCGCGACGAGCCCCTTCACGTCCTCCTTGAGCTGCGCGAGCGCGGTGAGCCGCCGGTCGATCGTGCGGAAGAGCGTCGCGATCTCCTGCTTGAGGCGCGCGCGCTCCTCGTCGGGCACGTGGCCGCGCGCCGTGCCCGCGTGCAGCGCCGCCAGCAGCGCGTCGTGCTCGGCCTGCAGCGCCGCGAGCTCCTCGCCCACGTCGATGGTCGGCTGCGACTCGCTCATGCCAGCTCGCCCAGCTGCGCGACCACGGCCGCGGCCATCGCGTCGAGCGGCGCGACGGCGTCCGCGCCCGCGCGCGCGAGCGCCGCGTCGGGCATGCCCGGCACCACCGCCGGCTCGCGCGCCGGCACGAGGGCGCGCCCGCCGGCGCGCCGCACCGCGAGCCGCCC
>CBHYLO010000156.1:0-8725 GCA_966128675.1 uncultured bacterium
CCCGTGGCGGCTCAGGCGATGCGCACGCCCGCGCGCTCCAGCGCCGCCCGAACGGCGTCGTCGGACGCCGGATCGACGGGGCGCGTCAGCTCCCACAGCACCGTCGTGCGGAAGCCGGCCGCCGCGGCGTCCTCGGCCGTCCAGCGCACGCAGTAGTCGCGCGCCAGCCCGCACACGACGACCGCGTCCACGCCGCGCTCGCGCAGGTAGCCCGCGAGCCCCGTCGGCGGGCGCTGGCCGGCGGCGTCCCAGTTGTTGCGGAAGCCGCTGTACGAGTCCACGTCGGGCTGTGCGCCCTTGCGGATCACGGCCGCGATGCGCGTCCACGGCAGCGCCTGGTGCAGCTCGGCGCCCGGCGTGCCCTGCACACAGTGGTCCGGCCAGAGCGTCTGCGGGTGGCCGTGCAGCGTGATCTCGTCGAACGGTTGCCGGCCCGGGTGCGCGCTGGCGAACGACGCGTGGCCGCGCGGATGCCAGTCCTGCGTCGCCACCGCGAGGTCGTACGGGAAGCGCTCCAGCAGCGCGCGCAGCGGCGGGAGGATGGCGTCGCCGTCGGCGACGGCGAGCGCGCCGCCGGGGAGGAAGTCGGGCTGCACGTCGACGACGATCAGCGCGGTCGCGCCGTCGGAGCGGGGAGCGGTCACGGGTGGATGCAGGGCGGGTGTGGCGGCAGGTCTGACTGCGGGAGCGGTCGCCCGCTAGAATTGCGCGACCCGTGCCGCCGTCCGCCACCCCACTCCCGCGCGCATGCCCGCCTGGCTCAAGGACAACTGGCTGCTCCTGCTTCTCGTGTTCGTGCCGGTCGCGCTCGTGCTGGAGCACGTGGTGCACGCCGCGCCGCTGGCGGTCTTCCTGGCGTCGAGCGCCGCGATCATCCCGCTCGCCGCGCTCATGGGACGCGCCACCGAGCGGCTGGCCGAGCAGCTGGGCGAGGGGATCGGCGGGCTGCTGAACGCGACCTTCGGCAACGCGGCGGAGCTGATCATCGCCATCGTCGCCCTGCGCGCGGGCTACTTCGACCTCGTGAAGGCGTCGATCACCGGCTCGATCATCGGCAACATCCTGCTGGTGTTCGGCGCGAGCGCGCTGTGGGGCGGCATCAAGTACGAGCGCCAGCACTTCAACCCGACGGCGGCGGGTCTCAGCTCCACGCTGCTCGTGCTGAGCGCGATCTCGCTCTTCATCCCCGCGATCTTCCACCTCATCGTGGGCAACACGGCGGCGGTGAGCGAGCGGACGCTGAGCGTCGAGATCTCGGTCGTCCTCATCCTCACCTACGTCGCGAGCCTCTTCTTCTCGCTGCGCACGCACAAGCACCTGTACGTGGGCGAGGCCGGCGACCACTCGGCCGAGCTGACGCACGGCGGCGGCACCGGGCGCGCCGTGGCGCTGCTGCTGGGCGCGACGGCGGGCGTGGCGCTGATGTCCGAGCTGCTGGTCGGCGCGGTGGAGGCGACGGCCGAGAGCTTCGGCATGAACCAGGTGTTCGTCGGCGTGATCCTGGTGGCGCTCATCGGCAACGCGGCCGAGCACTCGTCGGCCATCCTGATGGCGTCGCGCAACAAGATGGACGCGGCGATCACGATCGCCGTCGGCTCGTCGATCCAGGTCGCGCTGTTCGTCGCGCCGGTGCTCGTCTTCCTGAGCTACGTCGTCGCGCCGCAGCCGATGGACCTCCGCTTCACGACGCTGGAGGTGGTGGCGGTCGGGATCTCGGTGTGGATCATGACGCTGGTCGCGCAGGACGGCGAGTCGCACTGGATGGAGGGCGTCCAGCTGCTGGCGGTCTACACGATCCTCGCGTTCGCGTTCTTCTGGCTACCGGGCGGCGCGCACTGAGGGGGCGCCGATCGGGCGCTGATCGGGCGCCGATCGGGGAGTCTGCGCGAACGGTTTTCGAACGAGGGGAGCGACCGCGGGCCGGGTCGCTCCCCTTGCGCGTCTAAGGGAGCACCGGCATCCTCTCCCATAGACCGGCATGGGGAGCGCGGCCGCCACCGGCCGAGCCCGCCGCCGCCACTCCGGGAGACCACGCGCGTGCTCACCAAGGACTCCGGCCTGCTGCAGGGCACCCTCGAGCTCCTCGTGCTCAAGACGCTCTCGTGGGGCCCCATGCACGGCTACGGCATCGCCAGCTGGATCGAGAGCGCCACCGGCGACGTGCTCCGCGTCGAGGAGGGCTCGCTCTACCCGGCGCTCTACCGCATGACGCGGAAGGGGTGGATCCGGGGCGAGTGGGGCACCTCCGAGAACAACCGCCGCGCGAAGTTCTACCAGCTCACGCGCGAGGGCGAGCGGCAGCTCCGCGAGCAGACCACGGGCTGGGAGCGCTTCGCGTCGGCGGTGACGTCGGCCGTCGGCTCGACGCGCGCGCCGGCGTGGGCGCGGTGACCGCCATGCCTCCCTTCCGGAAGCCGCCGCAGGCCGAGGTGGACGACGAGCTGGCGTTCCACCTGGAGCAGCGCGTGCGCGACTACGTCGCCCGCGGCATGGACCCGGCCGCGGCGCGCGCGAAGGCGCTGGAGCGCTTCGGCGACGTCGGCACCGTGCGCACCGAGTGCACGCAGCTGCTGGCGGCCGACCGCCGCGCCGCCGACCGGCGCGACTGGCTGGACGACCTGCGGCAGGACCTGCGCTACGGCCTGCGCTCGCTGCGCCGCGCGCCCGTCTTCACGCTCCTCGCCGTCGTCACGCTGGCCCTCGGCATCGGCGCCAACGCGGCGGTGTTCGGCGTCGTGAAGTCGGTGCTGCTGGACGCGCTGCCGTACGCGCGCGCCGACCGCGTGATGCGCATGTACGGCCGCTGGGAGAACGGCACGACGGACCGCGGGCCGATGAGCGTGGGCACCATCCGCGACGTCCGCGAGCGCCAGCGTGCGTTCGAATCCATCGCGGCGTTCGAGAGCCAGCCGCGCGAGGCGGCGCTGATCGCGGGCGAGGATCCGCGCGTCGTGAAGGTCGAGTGGGCGGAGCCGGCGCTGTTCACGACGCTCGGCGTGTCCGCGGCGCGCGGGCGCCTGCCGCGCCCCGAGGACGCGGAGTCCGACACGGCGTACAACGTCGTGATGACGCACGCGGCGTGGCAGCGGCACTTCGGCGGCGACCCGGGCATCGTGGGCGGCACGGTGCGCGTCAACGGCATCACGCGCACGGTGGTGGGCATCCTGCCGCGCGGCTTCGTGGGCCCCGAGGGCGCGGCCGACTTCTACTTCCCGCTCAGCTTCCGCGCGGCGCTGCGCGATCCGGTGCGCGTGTACGGGCGGCAGAACTACGGCATCGTCGGACGGCTGCGCGCGGGCGTGACGCCCGACGCGGCCGCGCGCGAGATGGCCGCCATCGCCGCCGGCATCGCGCGCGAGCAGCCGCGCTTCAACGCCGGCGTCAGCCTCGTCGCGCTCCCCGTGCGCGACGCGCTGGTGGGCGACACGCGCACGCCGCTGCTGGTGCTGATGGCGAGCGCGGGGCTGGTGCTCGTCATCACCTGCGCCAACCTCGCCGGCGCGATGCTCTCGCGCACGCTGTCGCGCCGCAAGGAGTTCGCGGTGCGCACGGCGATGGGCGCCGGGCGCGGGCGCCTGGTGCGGCAGCTGCTGACCGAGAGCACGGTGCTCGCCCTCGCCGGCGGCGCGGCCGGCGTGCTGCTCGCGCTGCTCGGCCTGCGCGCGCTGCGCGGGCAGGCGCTCGCGGCGCTGCCGTCGTACGCGGAGCTGACGCTCGACGGCGGCGCGCTGCTGGTGACGGCGCTGGTCGCGGTCGCGACGGGGCTCGCGTTCGGGCTCGCGCCCGCGCTGGCGGTGAGCCGCGGCGACGTGCAGGGCACGCTGCGCGAGGAGGGGCGCGGCGCGAGCGAGAGCGGCCGCGCGCGCTCCTTCCGCGGGCTGCTGGTGGCGGGGCAGATCGCGCTCTGCGTGAGCCTCCTCGCGGGCGCCGGCCTGCTGACGCGCAGCCTGCTGGCGATGACGGCCGCGCCGCTCGGCTTCGAGCCGCGGCAGCTGCTCGCCGCGAGCGTGCAGCTCCCGCTCGGCGCGCCCTACGGCAGCGCCGAGGGGCGCGTGCGCTTCATCGAGGAGTTCGAGGCGCGGCTGCGCGCGCTGCCGGGCGTGGTGGCCGTGGGGACGTCGGGCGACGTGCCGACGCGCGTCGGCGGGCGCAACGGCGTCGCCGCGGAGGGCGCGCCGCCGCCGCCCGCGGGCGAGACGCTGCCGATGGCGCTGCACTTCACCGTGTCGGACGACTACTTCCGCACGACCGGCGTGCCGCTGCGCGGCGGCCGCACGTTCGGCCCGCAGGACCGCCCGGACGGGCCGCCCGTGATCATCGTCAGCGAGGGGATGGCGCGCCGCTTCTGGCCCGGGCAGGACGCCGTCGGCAAGCGCCTGCGCCTGGGGCCCGACGCGGACGCGCCGTACTTCACGGTCGTGGGCGTGGTGGGCGACGTCGCCAACGATCCGACGAAGCTGACGCCGGAGCTGTCGACGTACATGCCGCTCCGTCAGCAGCCGTGGAACGGCCCGGTCTTCCTCGTGCGCACGCGAGGCGACGCGGCGCCGCTGGCGGGCGCGGTGCGCCGCGCGCTCGCGGAGTACGACCGCCTGCTCCCGCTGCGCGAGGTGACGCCGATGGACGCGATCATCGCCGACGGGCTGTCGGGGCGCCGGCTGCCGGTGCTGCTGATGACGGCGTTCGGCGTGCTCGCGCTGCTGCTCGCGTCGGTGGGCGTGTACGCGCTGTTCGCGAGCATGGCCGCGGCGCGCGAGCGCGAGTTCGGCGTGCGCGTGGCGCTCGGCTCGCGGCCGCGCGACATCGCCGCGCTCGTGCTGCGGCAGGGCGGGGCGTGGATGGCGCTCGGCCTGGTCGCGGGCGCCGCCGGCATCGCCGGCGTCGCGCGGCTGCTGCGCGGGCTGCTCTACGGCGTGGCGCCGTTCGACCCCGTCGCGCTGGGCGTCGCGGTGGCGCTGCTGGTCGTGTGCGCGGCCGTGGCGCTGCTGGCGCCGGTGCGGCGTGCCACGCGCGTGGATCCGATCTCCACGCTACGCTGAGCGTGCGGCTCGCCGGACCCGAACTACATTGGACAGGATTACAACGGATTATCAGGATTTACAGGATTACGCTCCGCGCGGCGAGATGGTCTCTCGCGCCACGCGGAGCGTAATCCTGTAATCCGTCTAATCCTGTAATCCTGTCTGCTGTTGCACTTCGGGTCCGGCGCGCAGGCTCCGCTTGTTAGTGCGCGCCGCCCGCGCCCACCGGTGCGGGCACGCCGACCAGCCGCAGCGCGATCCCGCGCGCGCGGGCGTTCGCGTCGAACTCGTGCAGCAGCTCGATCACGTCCGGGTCGATGTGGCGCGAGCGCGTTGCGTCGACCGTGACGTGGCTGCCGGCCGGCAGCGCGTGCAGCGCGTCGTTGATGCGCGCCTTGTTGAGGAACGTCACCTGCTCGGCCAGCGTCAGCTGCACGCGCTGGTGGTCCGCCGACTCGTCCACCTCGTACGAGTACGCGTGGCTGAAGTCGTCCTTCAGCACGTAGAAGGTGCCGACCGCGAGGCCGATGCAGATGCCGACCAGCAGGTCCGTGGCGAGGATCGCGCCGACGGTGACGACGAACGGCACGAAGTACTTGGGCCCGATGCGCCACGCGTCGCGGAACAGCTTCGGGTTCGCGAGCTTGTAGCCCGTGAAGAGCAGGATCGCCGCGAGCACCGCGAGCGGGATGCGGTTCAGCAGCCCCGGGATCGCGACGACGGCGACCAGCAGCAGCACGCCGTGCACGAAGCTGGAGCGCCAGGTGCGCGCGCCGGCGCCGATGTTGGCCGCGCTGCGCACGATCACGCCCGTCATCGGCAGCCCGCCCACCGCGCCCGCGACCATGTTGCCCACGCCCTGCGCCAGCAGCTCGCGGTTGGCCGGCCCGTTGCGCTTGTACGGATCGAGCTTGTCGGTCGCCTCGAGGCTGAGCAGCGTCTCCAGGCTGGCGACGATGCCGATGGTCAGCGCGACGCGCCACACCGCGGGATCCGCGAGCGCGCTCCACTGCGGCAGCGTGAGGTGCGACGCGAGCTCGCGCAGCGACTCGGGCGTCGGCAGCGACACCATCGCCGCCGCCGGCAGCGCGAAGCCCGGCGTGAACGCGCCCGCCGCCGCGCCGAGGACGCCGAGCAGCACGACGACGAGCGCCGCGGGCACGACCTTGCGCACGCGCGCCGGCGCGATGCGGTCCCAGAACGCCAGCACGAGCAGCGCGCCGATCGACAGGATCACCGCCAGCGGCCGCATCGCGCCCGCCGCGCCGAGGATCGCGCCGAGCGAGCCGCCGCCGCCGCTCGCCGGATCGGTGTCGTCGAGCCCCGCCGGCGCGATGCCGGCGCCGAGCGCGTACGGCAGCTGCTTGAGGATCAGGATCAGGCCGATCGCCGCCAGCATCCCGCGGATCACCGACGACGGGAAGAAGTAGCCGATGATCCCCGCGCGCACGACGCCGAGGCCGACCTGGATCGCGCCCGCGAGGACGACGGCGACGAGGAAGCGGTCGAACGAGCCCAGCTCGGCGATCGCCGCGATGACGATCGCCGTGAGGCCGGCGGCGGGGCCGCTGACCATCAGCTGCGAGCCGCTGAGGACCGACACCACCAGCCCGCCGACGATGCCGGTGACGAGCCCCGAGAGCATCGGCGCGCCCGAGGCGAGCGCGATGCCGAGGCAGAGCGGCAGCGCGACGAGGAAGACGACGATCCCGGCGGGAAGGTCGTAGCGCCACGTGGCGCCGAGGCTCTCGTCGAGCTGGGAGGAGCGGTCGGGCGGGCCGGCGGGAGCCGGCTTCGGCTGCGGGCGCTCGGGCGGCGGCGGCAGCGGGACGGCGGGCGTCCCTCCGTGCGGCGCGCGCGGCGCGCGGGACGGGGCAGTCATCGGGCGGCGCTTCCCTTCGATGCGGGTGAGCCCCGGCATGGCGAAGTGGGAGCGCGTCCGGGGCAATGCGACGCAGGGTACGCAGCCCGGGCCCGACTATCTGTCGGACGGCGGCGCGACGTGTGTACGACCTCGCCGTACAGGGCTGTACGGCCGCCGTTCGGCCGCGCTCAGGGCGGGATGGGACGCGTCTGCGGGCCCGGCGCGAGCGGCGGGAAGTGCTCCGCCAGGTACGCCACGAGCGCGGGCTGCTGCGCCGTCGGCAGCGGCGCGCCCCAGCCCACCATCTGCGTGACCGTCTTGTTCCAGCCGGCCGTGTCCTTGTGCTGCTGCGTGAGCATGGTGGCCGAGTGGCAGGTCAGGCAGGCGCCGATCACGAGGTCGCGCCCCGCGCCGGCGGGCAGCGCGCGCAGCGACTCGCGCTCCTCGCGCGCCGCGCGCGCCGTCACCGCGTCCGACAGCCCCGGCGCGAGCGACGCCAGCTCCGCGGCGGCCACCAGCGCGGCCGTGTCGCTCGCCGCCACGGTGCCGTGCGCGGCGGTGAAGCCGGGCGATGGCGGCGCGTAGGCGACGCGCGCGGTGTCGGAGCGCGCGGCGGCCGCGGTGCCGCCGGCCGAGTCCTTCGCGGCGCCGGCGTCGCCGCTTCCGGCGTCGCCCGTCCCGGCGCTGCACGCGAGCGTCGCCAGCGCCAGCAGCAGCGCGGCGGAGTCGGCGCGGCGGTCACGCGGCATGGATCGTCACCCGGTGCACGACGTTGTTGCCGAAGCCGCCCGGGTTCACCTCGGGCTGCATGGGCTGCGTGGCGCCCGACGCGTCGGTGGCGCGCGCCACGAGCATGGCGTCGCCCGCCGCGACGTCCACGTCCGCCTCCCACGAGCGCCAGGCGCCCGGCTGCTCGGTGCCGAGGAGCCGCGCCGCGCGCCAGGTGCGGCCGCCGTCGGCGGAGACCTCGACGCCGCGGATGCCGCCGGAGCCCGCGCCGCTCCACGCCTGCCCGCGCATCGTCACGCGGCCCGCGCGCACGCGCGCGCCCTCCAGCGGCGCGGCGACCACCGACTTGGGGCGCAGCGCGGTGACGCCGCTGCCGTCCGCGTACCGGTAGCCGTTCTTCATGTAGAAGTTGTCCGACTCGACCGGCATCGCGTGCACGTGCGTCAGCCACTTGGTGGACGCCATGCCGTACCAGCCCGGCACGAGCAGCCGCAGCGGGCCGCCGTTGTGCAGCGGGATCGGGCCGTCGTTCATCGCGTACGCCACCAGCGCGCCGTCCAGCCCCACCTCGCGCGGGATGCTGCGCAGGAACTTGGGGACGGAGCCCGCCGGCGCGCGGTCGAGCCCCTCCATCCACAGGTGGCGCGCGTCGGGCTGCAGCCCCGCGCGCTCGAGGATCGCGGCCAGCGGCACGCCGGTCCACGTCGCGGTGCTGACGGCGCCGTAGCCCCACTGGATCCCCGACGTCTTGGGGAGCCCGAACAGCCCGCGCCCGTTGCCCGCGCACTCCAGCGTCACCGGCCGCGTCACCGCGCCGGCCAGGCGCCGGATCTCGTCGAGCGTCAGCGTCACCGGCCGCTGCACGCCGCCGTCGATGGTGAGCGTCCACGTGCGCGGCAGCCGCGCCGGCGGCCCGAAGTGGCTGCGCACGTAGTGGTGCCCGGTCGCCGTCCGGAAGTCCGCGAGCGCCGCGATCGGCGCCTCCGCGTCGAACGCGCGCGCGTTGCGAATGAGGACCTCTCGGGCCCTGGAGGCGCCGCCCGCACCGGGCGGCTGCAGCGCGGCCAGCCCGCGCGCGAGCGCCGGCACGAGCAGGGCGCCGCCCGCGACG
>CBHYLO010000157.1:0-8661 GCA_966128675.1 uncultured bacterium
TATCGTGAGCTCGGCGACGCGGGGAGCCGGAAGGATCTGCTGGGCGCCAAGACGCGCGAGCTGATCGCGCTCGCGGTCGCCGTCACGCGGCAGTGCGACGGGTGCATCGTGATCCACACGGACGCGGCGCTGAAGCACGGGGCCACGCGCGACGAGATCGCCGAAGCGCTCGGCGTCGCCATCGCCGTCAACGCGGGCGCGGCGCTCGTGTACTCGACGCGGGTGCTCGACGCCGTCGCCGCGAAGGACGCGCCGCCGCCGGCCGACGCGGCCGGGCATCACGAGGAGGGACGTCGATGACCGGGAGCGACGACGGCCGCGCGGGCGAGGCGGCCGAGCCGGACGCCGCGGCGGGCGGCGCTGGCGCGCCCCCGCGCCCCGAGGAGCCGAACCGCGCGCCGCGCGTCACGCGCGAGTACGCCACGGACGGCATCACGGTCGAGTGGTACGCGGAGCGGTGCATCCACAGCGCCAACTGCGTGCGCGCGCTCCCGCGCGTCTTCGACCCGCGGCGCCGACCGTGGGTGGACCCCGACGCGGCCGACGCCGACGCGATCGCGCGCGCGGTGCTGCGCTGTCCCACGGGCGCCCTGCACTTCGTGCGGCACGACGGTGTCACGCAGGAAGCGCCCGACGTGCCGACGACGCTGACGCCGATCCGGAACGGGCCGCTCTACGTGCGCGGCGACGTGGAGGTGCGCGCGCTCGACGGCCAGGTCATCCGGCACGGAACGCGTGTCGCGCTCTGCCGGTGCGGGCTGGCGCGGCAGGCGCCGTTCTGCGACAACAGCTGCCGGCACCAGGGATGGCGCGAGCCCGTCGACCCGACGTCGGGGCCGACCGGCGGGCCGGAGTCCGCGCCGCCGGGCGCGGACTGACGTCGCGCGCGCCGGCGGGCTCAGTCCGGAGGCGGTGACGCCGATCGCGGCGTGCGTGGCGCGGGCGGCAGCGACGCGAGGCGCTCCCGCACGCGGCGGAAGCCGTCGTCGTCGTCCTGGTAGGACGCCAGCTCGTCCGCCGGCACCTCGGCGAGCATGCGCTCGATCTCCGCGATGCGGTCCGCCGTGCCGGGATGGTCGGCGAACCACGCGCCCACGGCACCACCGGCGCCCGCCTCGCGCTCCTCGGCCGCCAGCTTCTCGAAGAAGCTGCGCGTGCCGCGCGGATCGACGCCCGCGCGCCGCACGTTCGCGAACGCGCCCGCGTCGGCCTCGCGCTCGGCGTCACGCCCGAAGCGCGCGAAGAGGAGCGAGCCGGCGACCTGGATCCCGATCCGCGCGCCCGCGCCCTCGCACGCGTTCGTCAGCGAGCAGACGAGCGAGACGCCGGTCTGCGTCCGCTGCGCCTTCTGCATCTGCTCGACGGAGTGGCGTCGCACGACGTGCTCCACCTCGTGGGCGAGCACCCCGGCCAGCTCGCTCATCGTGTCCGCGCGCTCCAGGAGCCCGCGGTTCACGTAGATGAAGCCGCCCGGCAGCGCGAACGCGTTCACGACCGCCGTGTTCACGACGGCGAAGCGCCACCCGAGGTCGGCGCGCGCGGTGCGACCGGCGATGGCGCGGCCCAGGCTGTCCACGTAGGCCGGGACGACCGGGTCCTCGAGGAGCGGCAGCTGCGCCTCGATCTCGGCGGCGGCCTGCCGCCCCAGCGCGACCTCCTCGTCCTCGGTCGCGTCGCCGCACGCGACCAGGGCCGCCGCGGCGATGAGCGTCCATCGCTGCCACCGCGCGATCCGCACCATCCGCACCTCTCGTCCGTCCGTGAGCCCACTCCCGTGCCCTGCGCGGTGGGCAACCGGCGTGCCGATCGCGTGAGCGCACGTCCTCCCGATGCCGGGGCGCCGTCGCCGACGCGTCGCGGACCGAGCGGTGGTCGACGACACACGGGCGGCGTCGCTGCGTGCGGCGCCGGCTCCCATCGTCCGCGCGCCGCCGCACGGCACGCACGAACGGCGCACCGCGAGTCCGATCGCGGCGAGCCGTTCCGCCTTCCCGCCGCTCGGCGGGCCGGGAAGGTCGCTCTTGACATAGGGGCTGGGGGTATGCGATCCTATACCCCACAGGGGTATCTGGTCCCGTGCGTCGCGCCGCTCCGTCGGCCCGGCGCCCTCATGTCGAGACACGCTCATGACCACCACGTACACGATGCTGCGCCGCGGCGCCCTGGGCGCCGCGATCCTCCTCCTCGGGCGCGCGGTCGCGGCCCAGGCGTCCGCGGGCACCACTCCGCGCGGACCCGCCACGGCATCCGGCGAGCCGCGCTTCATGGGCGGCGTGTCGTTCAGCGTCGGCCAGCCGACCGGCACCTTCAACCGCTACGTCGACGAGGGGTATGGCGTCGGCGCGCACGGGCTGTATCGCGTCGACCGCGCCGGCGTCCTCGCGCTGCGCCTCGACGGCGGCTTTCTGAACTATGGCCGCGAATCGAAGCGGGTGCCGCTCAGCACCACGGTCGGCGGCCGTGTCATGGTCGACCTGACGACGGCCAACAACATCGCGTGGGTGGGGCTCGGCCCGCAGCTGATGGCACCGCGCGGCGCCGTCCGGCCCTACCTGAACGGCACGGCGGGCATCTCGTACTTCGGCACCACGTCGTCGGTGAAGGGCTCCCGCAGCGCGAACGAGTCGTTCGCCGAGACGACGAACTACGACGACGCGCAGCTCTCGTGGGGCGGCGGCGCCGGCGTCCTCGTCCCGCTGCGTCACGGCGCCCGCACGCTGGTCTTCCTCGACCTCGGCGCGCGCTACCACGACAACGGTCGCAGCGTGCGGTACCTGCGCGAGGGCGGCATCCGCGACCTGCCGAACGGCGACCTCCAGCTCGACGTCATCCAGAGCCGGGCGGACCTGATCACGTACCACGTCGGCGTGTCGATCGGCGCCCGTTGACCGGGTCACGACGCGGTACGCACCGTCCTTCCCGCGACGGCGCGCGCGAGCGCGCCGCGACACGGCGCTCGGAGAGCGCAGAGAGGCGCGACCGATGAACGCTGCCATCGACCCGGCGCTGAACGAGTCCGATCGACTGGGCCGCATCGTCCGCGACGGCGACCGCCAGGTCCCGTCGGCGCCGACGCCGCCGCAGTGGACCTCGCGCGCGACGAGACGCCGCGCAGCCGCGCGGTCGCGACGCATCTCGCGTGCGGTCCGGCTGCTCGGCGCCGCCCTCGCGGTCATTCTCGGTCTCGTGGCCACCGCCTGCGGTGAGTCGGCCCTGCCCACGCTGAGCCCGCGGCCCGGCGTCGCGTCCGTCTCGCTCTTCCCGACGGAGCCGACGCTCGCGGTGGGCGAGACGCTCGCGCTCACCGTGACGCTGCGCGATGCCGCGGGCACGCCCGTCACCGGCCGGACGCTCGCGTGGGGCTCGGAGGGCGCGAGCGTCGCCACGGTCGACGCGAATGGCCGCGTGACCGCGGTCGCGCCCGGCGTGGTGCGCGTGTTCGCGACGAGTGAAGGGAAGCGCGGCACGACGACGATCTCGGTCGTCGCCGCACGGCCCGGCGTGGCGACGGTCACCGTCGCCGCTTCCGCCGGCCGCCCGCGGGAAGGACGGGCGTCGGGAGGCGTCCTCGAGGTGCGCGCGCCAGGCCCCCGCGGCCGGTGCGTCGCGCATCTCGCCGAGCACGGAGGCGGTCGCACTCGACGCGCTACGTCCGCGGACTGAGCGACCGGAGGGCGGGGGTTGCGGGCAGCGGCTTCGGGCGCGCAGTTAATCGCGCCCATAAGCGGGGCCGCACAGCATCGCTCATCCGCGCGTGGAGGCCAGCGCTTTCGAGCCTGCCTCCCTCACTACCCCGAGCCGCGTGCATGCCTGGCATTCCCGACACGCCGACTCCCCCGACCGACCACGACCGGGGGACGACGCTGCTGCCGCTGCAGCTCACGAGCTTCGTCGGCCGCGAGCGTGAGATCGAGGCGCTCGGCCGCCTGCTCGAAGGCACGCGGCTGCTGACGATCACGGGCGCTGGGGGCAGCGGCAAGACGCGGCTGGCGCTCGAGGTGGCGGCGCGCATGGCACCGCGACTGGCGGACGGCGTCGCCTGGGTCGAGCTCGCGCCGCTGGTGGACGCGCGCGACCTGGCGACCCACGTCGCGACCGTGCTGGGCATCCGCGAGGACGCCGCGCGATCGGCCGAGGAGGCGCTCGTCGCCACGCTGCGGGAGCGCGCCTGCCTGCTCCTGCTGGACAACTGCGAGCACCTCGTGGACGCGTGCGCACGGCTCGTCGAGCTCCTGCTGAGGAGCTGCCGGTCGCTCAGGGTGCTCGCGACGAGCCGCGAGGCGCTCGGCGTCGGCGGTGAGCGCAGCTGGCTCGTGCCGACGCTCTCCCTGCCGCCGGCGGACGTGCCGCTCTCGGCGGCCGACGCGCTCCGCGGCGAGGCGGTCCGCCTCTTCGCCGAGCGGGCGCGCGACGCGCTCCCAGATTTCGTGGTGACCGAAGCCAATGCGGCGGCGGTCGCGCGCATCTGCCAGCGCGTGGACGGGCTCCCGCTGGCGGTGGAGCTGGCGGCGGCTCGCGTGCGTGTGCTGCCGCCCGAGCAGATCGCGGCGCGGCTCGACGAGTCGTTCCGCGTGCTCTCGAGCGGCGGGCGCGGCGCGCTGCCGCGCCACCGCACGCTGCGCGCGGCGATCGACTGGAGCTACGACCTGCTGACCGACGCCGAGCGCCGCCTCCTCGGCCTGCTCGCGACGTTCTCCGGGGGCTTCACGCTCGAGGCGGCCGAGCGGGTCTGCGGCGGCGACGCGCTGCCCGGGGCCGAGGTGCTCGACGTGCTCTCCGAGCTGGTCGACAAGTCGCTCGTCACGATGCAGGAGGCGGCCGGCGTCGCGCGCTACCGCCTGCTCGAAGCCGTGCGGCAGTACGCCGACGAGCGGCTGCACGAGACCGATCCCGGCGGAGCCGCCGACGTCCGACGGCGACACGCCGAGTACTTCCGCGACCTCGCGGGCGCCGCCGAGCCGCACGCGATCCTCGGCGAGCCGTCGTGGTTGCGGGGCCTCGACGAGGAGGCGGACAACTGTCGCGGCGCGCTCGCGTGGAGCCACGCCCACGGACGCGACGCCGACGTCGGGCTCCCGCTCGCGAGCGCGCTCGTGTGGTACTGGTATCACCGCAACCGCTGGCGCGAGGGGGCGCAGGCGCTGGAGCTCGCGCTCGCGGGCGCGGCCGGCGCGCCGCCCGTCGCGCGCGCGCGGGCCCTGCACGGCACGGGCATCTTCTCGAACTACGTCGGGGACCTCGCCTTCTCCGAGGCGCGGCTGCGCGACGCCGAGGCGATCTGGCGGTCAGCCGGCACGCCGGAGAGCGATCGGTGGCTCGCGTTCGCGCTCATCGGCCTCTGCACGGTCGCCCTCGCGACCGGCCGCTCCGACGACGCCGAACGCCACGCGGAGGAGAGCATGCGCGTCGCCCGGCGCACCGGCGACCCGTGGGACGCAGCGCTGGCCGGCGGCTACGCGCTGATGGCCGTGAAGGTGTGGCGAAAGGACTGGCTGGCCGCCGACGCGCTGCTCGCTGACGCGGCGCGCGTGTTCCGCGAGCGCGACTACGGCTACGGGCTCGCGTTCGCGCTCGACGCACGGGCGTACGTCGCCCAGCAGCTGGGCGAGGACCGTCGCAGTGCGACGCTCGCGCGCGAGGCGCTCACCCTGATCGGCGACCGGCCCGACCACTGGCTCGCGTCACGTGGCACGCGGACGCTCGCCGCGGTGGCGGCGCGGGCCGGGCAGGCGGGGACGGCCGCCACGCTGCTGGGCGCCGCGAATGGCCTGCTCGCGTCGATCGGCGCCCGAGAGCTCGCGGCGGAACGCGAGGGGTACCACGACCTGGACTCGCGGCTCCGCGCCGCGCTCCCGCCGGACGCGTTCGAGACCGCGTACGCGGCCGGCGCCTCCATGCCCCTGCGCGAGGCGATCGCGCTCGCGACGACGGCGGCCGCGTCGTTGGGCACCGCGACCTCGCCGGCACGCGCGCCCGACGCCGGGCCCGTGGCGGCGTCGCATGGCGACGCGGGGCTCACGGACGGCGCGGCGCTCGCCGTGCGTACGCTCGGCGCACTGGAGATGCGCCGCGGCGGGCAGCTCCTCGCGGCGGACGCGTGGCGCTACGCGCGACCGCGCGAGCTGCTGCTGTACCTCCTCGCGTATCCGGCGGGGCGCACGCGCGAGCAGATCGGCCTGGTGTTCTGGCCCGACGTCTCGGCGGCGCAGGTGAAGAACAGCTTCCACGTCGCGCTCCACCAGATGCGACGCGCGCTCGGCGCACCGGACCTCGTCGTGTTCGACGGCGAGCGCTACGTGGTCAACTGGGCCCTCGGCGTGGAGCTGGACGCGCGGACGTTCGAGGAGGACGTGCGCGCCGCGCTGCGGTTGCGCGACGGCGCGCTCCCCTCGCTCGAGCGAGCGCTCGCGTCGTACGGCGGCGACTATCTCGAGGACGCGCAGGTGGGTGACTGGCACCTCGAGACGCGCGACCGCCTGCAGCGGCTGTTCGTGGACGGGTCGCTCGCGCTCGGCGAGCTGCTGGCAAAGGCGGCGCGCGCCGACGACGAGATCGACGCCTACCGGCGGCTGCTCGCCCGCGACCCGCTGCACGAGGAGGCGCACCGACGGCTGCTCGCGGCGCTCGCGCGCGCGGGGCGCCGGAGCGAGGCGCTTCGCCACTTCGAGCGGCTCGTGGCCACGCTGCGCCGCGAGCTCGACGTCGAGCCCGAGCCGGCGACGACGTCGCTCGTGGAGCGCCTGCGTGCGGGCACGGGGCCGTGATCGTCGCGGCGGCGTGCGTCCGTTAGGCGCCTCGCGCTGACAGGAAGGCGAGCACCTCGGCGGCCGTGCTGCCGTCGCCCTCCCGGCAGACGAGCAGCGGGAGGCCGGACTGTCCGAGCAGCTCGGACGGCGCGTCGCCTCCGACGCCCGGGGCGGGCGCGTCGCGGAACAGCAGCGCGACGCGACCCACGCGCGTCCGGTCGGTGACGCAGAAGCTCAGCGCGCGCAGGCCATAGGGCTCGGCGGCCACGATGTCGATGCGGGCGACGCCGAGGCCGTCGAGAAAGTCGCGCAGCCACGCCGCGAACGGAGGCGGCGACGCGCCCGCGTCGGGCACGCCCGTCTCGTGGGCGGGCGCGTGGCACGGGAGATCGGGGGCGATCACGCGGAACCGCGCCGAGAGCGGCGCGAGCAGGGCACTCTCGCCACGCTCGGCGAGCAACAGCACCGGCGCACCGCAGCCCGCGCGCACGTACTCGGTCGCGTGGTCGCCGGCGTGGACGATGGCGCGCGTCAGCACATCGGGGGCGGCGAGGTCGGGGGATTCGCGTTCGGCAGGCATGGACGGTCGGTACGACGTGGCGCCGCGCCTCGCGCGGCAGTGCGGGGAAGCTGCGGCGCGCCGATTACGGCGCCGATTAATCCGCCCGTCTCGGGGACGCCGCGGCGTCGCGGCGCGGGCCTAAGCGCGGGCATAACCGCCGCCCGTCACGTTCGGGGCGTCGATGGGCCGCGCACCCGCGAGGCTCGGCGCCGACCTCACTCCCGAACAGGCCACTGCCATGTCGCACGCCCGCTCACGCTCAGTGCTCTTCGAGCCCACCGCCTTCGGCGACATCGTGCTCCCGTCGCGCGTCGTCATGGCGCCCATGACGCGCAGCCGCGCGGACCACGACGGCGTCCCCACGCCGCCGATGGCGACATACTACGCCCAGCGCGCGACGGCGGGCCTCATCGTCTCCGAGATGACGTACGTCGCCGCCGACGGGCGCGCGCAGGCCGCGACGCCCGGACTGCACGAGGACGCGCAGATGGCCGCGTGGCGGCGCGTCACGCGCGCGGTCCACGGCGCCGGCGGGCGGCTCGTCGCGCAGCTCGCGCACGCGGGCCGCATCTCGCATCCATCGCTGCAGCCCGACGGTGCGGCGCCCGTCGCGCCCTCGGCGATCCGCCCCAGCGGCGTCGCGTTCACGAAGGATGGTGAGCGGCCGTTCGTCACGCCGCGCGCGCTCGCGCCCGACGAGCTGCCGCGCATCGTGGACGCGTTCGCCGACGCGACGCGCCGCGCGCGGTCGGCAGGCTTCGATGGAGTGGAGCTCCACGCGGCGAACGGCTACCTGATCGACCAGTTCCTTCGCGACGGCACCAACCGACGCACCGATGCGTATGGCGGCACCGTCCCGAACCGCGCGCGGCTCCTGCTCGAGGTCATCGAGGCGGTCGCCGGCGCGTGGGCATCGGAGCGCGTGGGCGTCCGGCTCTCGCCGTTCAACCCGTACAACGACATCGCCGACGCCGACCCCGCGCGGACGTTCTCGGGCGTCGCCCGTCTCATCGGCGGTCGGCGGCTGGCCTACCTGCACGTGGTCGAGCCGATCGCCGCCGCCTCGACGGGTCGCCTGACGCCGACGCTGCGTCGCGAGTTCGGCGGCCAGGTGATCGTGAACGGCGGGTTCGGCCGGGCCGAGGCGGACGACGCGCTACGCACCGAGGCGGACGCGGTCTCGTTCGGCGCCCCGTTCATCGCGAACCCCGACCTTCCACGTCGCCTCGCGCTCGGCCTCCCGCTCCGCCAGCCGGACGCCGCGACGTTCTACGGGGGCGGCGAGCGCGGATACATCGACTACGTGCCGTTCCACGCCGTCGCCTGACCGGCGCGCCCAACGACATCGCGTCA
>CBHYLO010000158.1:0-8643 GCA_966128675.1 uncultured bacterium
GGCGACGGCCGAGGGCGGGGAGGTCGACGGCATCGTCGACGCGGCGTCGCGCGCGGCCGCGCTGGACGACCTGCGGCGCCGCGCGCTGGTGCCCATCGCGCTCGACGACGCGGACGCCGCGCCAGCGCCCGCCGCACGGCGCCTGCTCGCGCCGCGCGCCGGTCGCGCCGAATCCACCGCGCTGTTCGCGCGGACGCTGGCGACGCTGCTGGAGGCGGGCGTGCCGCTGGAGCGCGCGCTCGCCTTCACGACCGAGCAGGCGGCGCATCCCGGCGTCGCCGCCGCGCTGGCCGACGTGCGGCAGGCGGTGCGCGGCGGCGCGGGGCTCGCCGCGTCGCTGGCGCGGCATCCCGCCGTCTTCGGCCCGCTCGCCGTCGCGATGCTCGGTGCCGGCGAGGCGGCGGGCGCGCTGGCGCCGGCGGCCGCGCGCCTGGCCGACCACCTGGACGAGGCGGCGGAGCTGCGCGCGCAGGTGCGCGCGGCGCTGCTCTATCCCGCGCTGATGGCCGGCGTCGCGGCGATCGGCGTGACGGTGCTGCTGCTCGTCGTCGTCCCGCGCTTCGTCGCGATGCTGGGCGAGGTCGGGGGGACGCTGCCGCTCTCGACCCGCATGCTGGTCGCGGCGAGCCGCATCCTGGTCGGCGGGTGGTGGGCGTGGCTGCTGCTGGCCGTCGCGGGCGTCGCTGGCGCGCGCGGCTGGCTGGCCGTGCCCGCGAACCGCGTCCGCTGGCACGCCGCGCGGCTCGGGCTCCCGGTGGTGGGCGCGCTGGAGCGCCGCTGGGCGACGGCCCGCGTCGCGCGCACGCTCGGCCTGCTGCTGGCGGGCGGCGAGCGGCTGCTCCCCGCGCTGCGGGTGGCCGCCGGCGCGTCGCCCAACCTCGCCTTCGGCGCCGGCGTCGCGCGCGCCGCCGACCGCGTGGCCGAGGGGGAGCGGCTGTCGCCCGCGCTCTCGGGCGTCGTGCCGCCGCTCGCCGCGCAGCTGCTGGCCGTCGGCGAGGAGACCGGCCGCCTCGGGCCGATGGCCGAGCGGGTGGCGGACGTCTACGACGTCGAGGTGCGGCGCGCGCTGCGGACCGCGGTCGCGCTCCTGGAGCCGGCGATGATCGTGCTCTTCGGCGCGATCGTGGGCTTCGTCGCGCTGGCGCTGCTGCAGGCCGTCTACGCGGTGGACCCGGGCCGGCTGTGAGCCGCTTAACGTTCCCCGACATGCCGCGTCCCACCCCGCCGTCCCCCCGGTGCTCGATGCTCCACAGGCTCCGCTCCCGTCGCGCGTTCACGCTGCTCGAGGTGCTCGTGGTCCTGGTGGTCATCGCGCTGCTGGCGGCGCTGGTGGCCCCCCAGATCCTCGGGCGCGTGTCGCAGGCGCGCGGCACGGCGGCCAGCGCGCAGCTGGAGCTGCTCGGCACCGCGCTGGACAGCTATCGGCTGGACAACGGACGGTACCCGACGACCGAGCAGGGGCTGCGCGCGCTGCGGGAGCGCCCGACGCGCGCGCCGCTGCCGACGGGCTGGCGGGGACCGTACCTGCGCAGGGACGTGCCGCTGGACCCCTGGGGGCGGGCCTACGAGTACCGCAGCCCGGGGCGGAAGAATCCCGACGGCTACGACCTCGTGACGCTGGGCCGCGACGGCGCGTCCGGTGGCGAGGGCGAGGACGCGGACCTGGTCGTACCCTGACGGCTGCTTGACACCCGGTCGCGTGCGGCCGGAATTTGACGCACCGGTCCCACCACCGGTCGGCTCCGGCCGCCCGCCTGCCCGCCGCGGTCCGCGGCACCACCCGAGGCACCACTCGAGGGAGCCGATGTCGCATCCGCTGCCCGACCGCGACGCCGCGCACGCCGCCGACACCCCGACGGAGACGCCGCCGTCCGCCAGCCGCCGTGACCTGCTGCGCGGCGCGGCCGCGACCGCGGCGTCGGGGCTCGCCGGCGTGGCCGGCATCGCGGCCCTCACGGACGCCGCCGGGGCGCAGCCGCCCGTCACCCGGGTGCCGCAGGCGCCGCGCACCGCGCCCAAGCGCCTGACCGCGCAGCCGCCGATGCTGCCGCGCCGCTTCGCCGGCGTCGACCAGGCGCGGCAGCCGAGCTACCTGCTGGAGCCGACGCACGACTGGGAGAACTGGGCGCTCCGCCTGGCGCGGCGCGTCACGCTCGGCCTCACGCCGGAGGAGTCGGCGCGCGCGAAGCGCCTGGGCTACTACGGCTACCTCGACTACCAGCTCGCCTACGAGCAGATCGACGACGCCGCCGCCGAGGCGTTCGTCGCGCGGACGTATCCGTCGCTGGCGATGACCGGCACCGAGATGGCGGCGCTGGAGCTGGGGGTGCTGCAGCAGCAGCTGCAGGACGCGACGGTGTACCTCGCGGCGTTCTCGAAGCGGCAGCTGTACCAGCGCATGGTCGAGTTCTGGACCGACCACTTCACCATCTACTTCCCGGAAGTCGGCTACCTCAAGACGCTCGACGACCGCGACGTGATCCGGAAGCACGCGCTGGGGAAGTTCGGCGACCTGCTGAAGGCGAGCGCGCACAGCGCGGCGATGCTGGTCTACCTGGACCAGAACGTCAGCCGCCGCGGCGCGCCGAACCAGAACTACGCGCGCGAGCTGCTGGAGCTGCACACGATGGGCGTCGACGGCGGCTACACGCAGAACGACGTGGCCGAGCTGTCGCGCATCCTCACCGGATGGACCATCCGCGGGCGCGGCGAGTTCCTGTTCAGCCCCACGCTGCACGACTACGCGCAGAAGGTGTTCCTGGGCCGGACGTTCCCGGCCATGGACTCGCGCAACAACACGAACATGGACGGCATGACCGAGGGCGACGCCGTCCTCGACATGCTGATCGCGCATCCGAGCACCGCGAAGTTCATCGCCACCAAGATGCTCCGCCACCTGCTCTGGTACGAGCCGTCGGCGGCGATGGTGACGCGCGTGGCCGACGCGTACACGCGCACCGGCGGCGACATCAAGGCGATGGTGCGCGCGTCGCTCGACTTCTCGCACCTCCAGCAGGCGCCCGCGAAGCTGAAGCGGCCGTTCCACTTCCTGGTGTCGGCGCTGCGCGCGCTGAACCCGACGGTGGGCACCGGCGTCGGCACCGCGACGCGCCAGCTGCCGGCGATGGGGCAGGCGCTCTTCCAGTGGCTGACGCCCGAGGGCTATCCCGACACGGTGGAGTTCTGGGCGGGCAACCTGCTGCCGCGCTGGAACGCGGCCAGCACGCTGTCGTCGCTGAACGGCACCGAGATGCGCGTCGACGTGACGGCGCTGCAGGCGCTGAACAACGCGGACGCGATCGCGGGCGAGATCGGCCGGCTGATGTTCGGCGGCGAGCTGCAGGACCGGCTGCGCGAGGAGCTGGTGGCCTACCTGCGCCCCGCGCCCAACAACGCCACGCGCATCCGCGAGGCCATGGGCCTCGCGCTCGCCTCGTCGCCGTTCCAGTGGTACTAGCCGTCCCCGCCTTCCCGACGCCCGAGCGCAGAAGACCATGAGCGAGCTGCCCGACTTCGAGACGCCCGACACCGGCTGCGACGAGTACCACTCGCTGTCGCGCCGCCAGTTCGTGGCCGGCGCGGGCGCGGCGTTCGCGGCGGTGACCTTCCCCGCGTGGCTGCCGCGCGTCGTGCTGGCGCAGAGCCAGACGAGCGCGCGCGACATCGTCGTCAGCGTCTTCCTGCGCGGCGGCGCCGACGGCCTGTCGCTGTGCACGCCGTTCTTCGAGGGGAACAACTACTACGGCGTGCGCCCGAACATCGCGATCCCGGCGCCCGACAGCCTGTCGGCGAGCAAGCTGGTCGCGCTCGACGACCGCTTCGGCTTCGCGCCGGCGATGGCGGGGCTGCTGCCGGCGTTCCGCGCGGGCCAGCTGCTGGTGACGCACGCGACGGGCGTGACGGTCGCCAACCGCTCGCACTTCGACATGCAGCGCTTCATCGAGGTCGGGAAGGCGAACGACCCGAACCTGATCACGGGGTGGCTGGGCCGGCACCTCGCGACGGTGCCGCCGCTGCGCACCGACGCGCCGCTTCGCGCGCTCGGCCTCTCGTCGGGACTGCCGGTGACGCTCTACGGCGCGCCGCGCTCGCTGCCCATCGCCGACCCGACGAACTTCGGCATCGCCGGCAGCGCGACCACGCGCGACGCGCGCAGCGAGTGGCTCACGGGCGACTACTCGCTGACGATCGACCCGCTGCGCAGCGCGGCCCTCGACGTGTCCAACACGCTGAAGCTGCTGCGCACGATCGACTTCGCGAACTACCGGCCGGCCAACAGCGCGGCGTATCCGAACTCGGGCTTCGGCCGCTCGCTGCGCTCGACCGCGGCGCTCATCAAGGCCGACGTCGGGATCGAGGCGGTGCAGGTGGACATCGGCGGCTGGGACACGCACCAGAACCAGGCGCCGAACGTCGCGACCGGCTCGATGTACCGCACGATGGCCGACTTCTCGAGCGCGATCGGCGCGTTCTGGGCGGACGTGATGCAGGGCGCCGGCAACTACAACGTGACGCTGGTCGCGATCTCGGAGTTCGGCCGCAACGTGCGCGAGAACGGCAGCGCCGGCACGGACCACGGGCGCGCCGGCGCGATGTTCGTGCTCGGCAAGGCGATCGCGGGCGGGCGCGTGCTGACGGTGAACTGGCCGGGTCTCGCGCGCGAGCAGCTGGAGTCCGGGCAGGACCTGCGCGTCACGCTCGACCACCGCGACGTGCTGGCGGAGATCGTCGCCAAGCGGCTGGGGAATCCGAACGTGGGGACGGTGTTCCCGGACTTCACGCCGACCTTCCGCGGCGTGGTCGCGGCCTAGCCCGATCGGTGGGCATGGCACGAGGGCCGGCTCCCGCTGCGGGGCCGGCCCTTCGTCGTCCCGCCCGGTCGGCGCCGACGGGTCACGGCACGACGACCACCTCGGACACCATCCCCGGGTGGATCGTGCAGTTCACCGGGAAGGTGCCGGCGGTCGCGAAGGTGCGCCGCACGACCGCGTTCACCGTGGTCGGGATGTCGGCCGGCGCGCCGGCGAGCGGCGGGTTGCCCGGGTTCAGCCGGAAGATCGCGTTGTGCGCGATCCCGCCCTCGAACATGAAGACGACCGTCCCGCCGGCCTTGAGCGTCAGCTGCGGCGACGACCACTGCGCGGGGAAGGTGAAGAGCGTGTCGACCAGCACCGCCGTCGTCGACGGCGGCTCCTGGGTGCCCTTGTCGCCGCCGCCGCACGCGGCGAACGCGAGGGGGGAGAGCAGCGCCGCGAGCGCGACGGCGGCCGAACGGCGCGGAACGGAGGGCGGGAGCACGGGAGGGAGGGGCATCGAGGGGGGAAGGATCCGCGGACACCGATTGGACGCCGGGACCCGGCCGGACGTCAACGCGCGGGTGCAGCGCTTGCCCTCCGGGGCGGCACCGAACCGATCACAGGAGGAGAACGATGGCCGACTTCACGAGGAACAGCGTGGCCGACATGGCCGCCGGCAACCCGGGCCTGAACATGGGCACCTCGGGCAGCATGCACGAGACCGATCGCGTCTCCGACGAGCTCTGGGGCCAGGACGACGCGCACTGGCGCGAGCACCACGCGAGCCGCCCGTACGTGCAGGCCGACCGCGGCTACGACCACTACCGCCCCGCCTACCGCTACGGCCACTCGGCCGCCCGGCACCACGTGGGGCGGGAGTGGGACGAGGTGTCGAGCGACCTGGAGCGCGGCTGGGACCAGGCGCGCGGCGAGTCGCGGCAGACGTGGCACGAGGCGAAGGACGCGGCCCGCGACGCCTGGGACCGCGTGCGCACGCGCCGCTGACCCGTCGCTGGCCGCTCGGGACCGCGATCAGGCGCGCAGCGTGTCGGGCTGCCAGTCCCGCACCGCGCGCTTGACCGCGTCGGCGCCGCGCAGCTCGCCCGCGAGGCACTGCCGCACGAGCGCCGGCAGCTCGGCGTCCGAGGCGAAGCGCAGCCCGATCAGCTGCCCGACGCGCAGCTCGTCGACGCGCGCCGCGAGGTCGGGCGGGAGCACGCGCGCGAGCCGCAGCATCATCTCCAGGCGGATGACGCGGTTCTGCACCGCGAGCGCCTGCTCGCGCGCGGCGTGGCTCATCAGCAGGAGCACCACCGCGATCGTGGCCGCCCACGCGGTCGATGCCGACGGCGCGCGCACGAGCGCGCGGCCCGCGACCACGATGTTGGCGATCAGCAGCGGCGTGACGACGAAGTGGACGAGCGGGTTCCAGCGGCGGTGCGTGGCGTAGCGCTGCGCGCGCGGCGTCGAGGACATGCGAGGCGGTCGGGGGTGGGGCACGCGGCTTGTACCGCCGCGACGTCCCGGATACTCGCGTCGCCGCGTGACGCGGGCAACGCCCGGGGCCGCCGTCTTCCCCGATTCCATGCGACTCGCCGATCTCCACCTACCCGACGCCGGCGTGCGTCCGCCCGGCGACCTCGCCGGCGCCCCGATCCCGCTCCTGCCCGACGTCGCGTGGCTGCGCACGGCGATGGTCAACGTCGTCTTCCTGGGACCGCCCGACGCCGGCGACGGCGGCTGGGTGCTCGTGGACGCGGGGATCCCCGGCTTCGCGACGCACATCGCGCACGCGGCGCAGCGCCGCTACGGCGACGCGCGGCCCGCGGCGATCGTGCTGACGCACGGCCACTTCGACCACGTGGGCTCGCTGCGCGCGCTGGCCGACCGCTGGGACGTGCCGATCCACGTGCATCCGCTGGAGCTGCCGTACGTCACCGGCCGCGCGGCGTATCCGCCGCCCGATCCGACCGTCGGCGGCGGCGCGATGGCGCGGCTGTCGCCGCTCTATCCGCCGGGACCGTTCGACTTCGCCGACCGCGTGCGTCCGCTGCCGGCCGATGGCACCGTCCCGGGCGCGCCCGGCTGGCGCGTGCAGGCGACGCCGGGCCACTCGCCGGGCCACGTCTCGCTCGTGCGCGACGCCGACCGTACGGTCGTCGTGGGCGACGCGTTCGTGACGACGCGGCAGGAGTCGGCGACCGCGGTGCTGACGCAACGCGTGGAGCTGCACGGGCCGCCGATGTACTACACGTGCGACTGGGACGCGGCGCGCGAGTCGGTGCGCGACCTCGCGGCGCTCGACCCGGCGTTGGCGATCACGGGGCACGGCCAGCCGATGCGCGGCGACGCGCTCCGCGAGCAGCTGCGCGCGGTCGCGCGCGACTTCGACCAGGTCGCGCGTCCGGCGCACGGCCGCTACGCGCGGCGTCCCGCGGTCACCGACGCGAACGGCGTCGTCGAGCTGCCGCCGCCCGTGCCCGACGCGACGGTGCTCGGCATCGCCGCGTCCGCGGTGATGGTCGGGATGCTGGCGGGCTCGGTGCGGAGAGCCCGCTGATCGCGCGCCGGACCCTGAACGGCGAACGGCGGTTGCAAGGAAGAGATCTGAAGAAGATCTGATTAGCGCGGAGTGCTCCGGTGGAGGGCGACGTGAATCGCCGCCGTGAGGAGCATCGGCGGTTATCCGATCTTTTCAGATCGCTTCCTTGCAATGCCGTTCGCCGTTCGGGTCTGGCGCGCCTCACTCGTAGTAGCGCCGCATCTGCGCCGCGACGCCGTCGAGGTCCGGGAAGAGCCGCCGCTCGTCCATGCTCACCATGTCCAGCTGGTCGCGCACGCGGCGGACGTGCGGGCCCGGGATCACGACGCGGGTGAGCGCGTCGGCGATCCCGTGCTCCGCGAGGAACGCGTCGAACGGGCGGTCGGCGGCGGAGCAGACGGTGAACACCGCGGCCTGCGCGGCGATGCGCGCGTCGAGCGTCGGCGGCTCCAGCAGGCACGCGAACGGCGCGATCCCCCCGCCGCGCATCAGCGCGAACGGCGAGAAGTGGCCGTCGCCATCGGCCCCGCGCAGGCGATCGAGGTCGTCGGCCAGCAGCGCCAGCTCCGGGAAGCCGAAGCGCTGGTGCATGCGCCGCCAGTCCAGCCGCCAGATCGCGCGGTCGCACTCGCCGGCGGACGCCTGTGGCAGCACGTCGCGCGTCGCGAAGTGCGCGGCGACCAGCGGCGAGTACGACCAGTCGAGCAGGCGCGTCGGCAGCCCGTGGTGCTGCGCGGCGACCAGCAGCTCCCACGTGTTGTGCGCCTGCGTGAAGTGCGGCCGCGAGTAGCGCACGAAGTTGCGGAGGATGTGCTCCTCCAGCCCGCGCTTGGTGTGCGCCGGGCAGACGCCGCCCAGGCGGTCGAGGCTCGTGAAGAGGGGCCAGCGCGCGTCGCCCGCGCCGCGGTAGACGCCCGTGTCGCGATGGCGGCCGGTGACGGGGTCGGGCTCCGCCGGCGTGAGGCGGTCCACCAGCTCGCCCAGCGACGTGACCGCGATCGTGCGGATGCTCATGGCCGGCGTCAGGTGCAACGCGCGTGCACCCGCACCGTCGCAGCTCAGAGTGCGAGCCCCCAGATGCCCGGCGACGCGAGCTCCACGCTGTTGCCGGCCGGGTCGCGCACGTACAGCGAGCGCCCGCCGCGCGGCCACGCGATCTCGGCCTCGATGGCGACGGCGTGCGCCGCGAGGTGCGCGCGCCAGTCGTCGAGGGCGTCGTCGGGGGCCGCGAACGCGACGTGGCCCGGGCCGTGGGCGCCGGGCGCGGGGGCCGGCCCGCCGCCCCCCGCGCCCGGGGCGGGGGCC
>CBHYLO010000159.1:0-8570 GCA_966128675.1 uncultured bacterium
TCGGCCCGGCGGGGCCCCCCGGCCCCGCCCCGCGCCGACGCCGCGCGCTCCGAGCTGGACGTGGTGGTCGCCGCGCAGCGCGCGCGCACGGCCGCCGTCGACTCCGCGATCCGCCGGTGGGACGGGCTCCCGGGCGAGCCGTGGACGCGGGTCGCCCTCGACGAGCTGCAGCTCCGCTGGTACCTGCTTCCCGACATCCGCGACGCCACGCCGGCGCGCTCGTCGCGCGCGATGGCGCTCCTGCACGTCGCGCTCGCCGACGCGCTGCTGGCCGCGCGCGACGCCCAGGGCGCGTACCCGCGCCCCGCCCCGGCGCAGCGCGACGCGCGCGTGCGCGCCCTCGTCGCGCTGCCCGCCAGCGCGTCGAGCTATCCGTCCGAGCACGCCGCGGCCGCGGCGGCGGCGGCCCCGGTGCTCGCGTACCGCTTGCCGACCGCCGACACCGCGCGCTTCCACCGGCTGGCCGCCGTGGCGGCGGCGTCGCGCGTGGCGGCCGGCGCGGCGGCGCCGTCGGACGTCGACGCCGGGGCCGCGATCGGGCGCGCGGTCGCGGCGCGGGTGATCGCGTACGCACGCGCCGACGGCGCCGACGCCGCGCGCGCGCCCTGGCTGCCCCCGCGCGCCGACGACGCGCTGCCCTGGCGCCCCACGCCGCCCCGCATGGTGCAGGACCCGTTCGACGCCGCCGCCGGGAGCTGGCGGCCGTGGGTGCTCGCGTCGGGCGACGCCTTCCGGCCACCGCCGCCGCCCGCGCCGGCGTCGCGCGTCTTCGCCGACGACCTGGAGGAGCTGCGCCGGCTGGGCGACGGCGCGCGCACCGTGCAGCAGGCGGACGTCGCGCGCCGCTGGGCCACGGACGCGCCGTCGGCGGCGTGGGAGGTGTTCCTCTCCGACGAGCTGCGCGCGCGGCGCATGGGGGCGCTGCAGGCGGCGCGCGCGCGGGCGCTCGTGAGCGTCGCCATGCACGACGCGTTCGTGGCGTGCTGGGACGCGAAGTACCACTACAACCTCGCGCGTCCCATCTCCGCCGACGCGCGGCTGCGCACCGTCTTCGCCACGCCCCCGTTCCCGAGCTACCCGTCGGGACACTCGACGATCTCCGCCGCCGCCGCCGAGGTGTTCGCCGTGCTCTTCCCCGACTCCGCCGCGGCGTACCACGCGCGCGCCGACTCGGCGTCGCTCTCGCGCGTGTGGGGCGGCGTCCACTACCGGTTCGACATCGTCGCCGGCCACGCGCTCGGCGAGCGCGTGGGGCACGCCGTGCTCGCGCGCGCCGGCGACGGGGGGGCGCGCTAGCATGGCGACGCACCGCTCGCGCCGCGCGGCCGCGGCCCTGGCGCTCGCGTCGACGCAGCTGCTGGTCGGCTGCTACACCTACGTGCCGCGCGATGCCGCCGTCCTCGCGCGCGAGGCGCCGCCGGGCGCGCGCGTCGCGCTCGACGTCAACGACGCCGGTCGCGCCGCGCTCGCTCCGACGCTCGCGCCGGGCATCACGCGCGTCGAGGGCACGCTGCTCGGCGCGCGCGGCGACACGCTCGTGCTGGCGCTCGCCGGCTACTCGCAGATCCGGCGCCCGAACACGCGCCTGGTCGGCGACACGCTACGCCTCGGCCTCCCGCACCTCGAGGGCGCCGCCGAGCGCCGCCTCTCGACGCGTCGCACCGCGTTGCTGGTCGGCGTGGGCGTCGCCGTCGTCGCCACGTTCTTCATCGGCCGCGGGCTCGGCGGGCGCGGGGTGCCGCCCGAGTCGCGCGGACCCGATGGCGGAGACAACCAGTGACCGTGCCACCCCGTCCGCCAACTCCGTAGCCGCCGCTTCCGCCGTCTCCGCCGCTCGCCACCGTCCCGGTGTCCGTCCCACGCCGCAGGAGGACTCGATGGTCGTGTCAGCCCCTCGCTCCCGATCCCACCCTGGCCGCGTCGCCGCGCTGATCGCGCTGCTCGCGCTCACCGGCGCTTCACCCGGCGGAGCGCTGCACGCCCAGCAGGCCCCGACCGCCGGCGGCACGGTGCGCGGGCGCGTCACCGTGGAGGGCACCGGGCGCCCGCTGGGCGCGGCGCAGGTGCAGGTCGTCGGGTCCAACCTGGGCGCACAGACCAACGACGCCGGCGAGTATCGCATCGTGAACGTGCCGGCCGGCACGCGCACCGTCCGCGCGGTGCGCATCGGCTACGCGCCGGGCACGCGCGAGGTCGTCGTGACGGCCGGCCAGACGGTCACCGCCGACATCACCGTGCGCGACGCGCCGATCGCGCTCGAGCAGGTGGTCGTCACGGCGACGGGCGACGTGCGCAAGAAGGAGCTCACCAACTCGGTCGCCACCATCTCGATGGATCAGGTGAAGGCGGCGCCGGTCACCAACGCGCAGCAGCTGCTGACCGCGCAGGCGCCGGGCATCACGGTGCTCGGCAACTCCGGGCAGCCGGGCGCGGGCGGGCGCATCCAGCTGCGCGGCGTGAACAGCATCTCGCAGGGGAACAACCCGATCATCTACGTCGACGGCGTCCGCATCTTCAGCGGCTCCGCGCCGATCGCCGGGATGGCGCGCCAGAACACGAACCCGTTCAACGACATCAAGCCCGAGGACATCGAGCGCATCGAGGTCGTGAAGGGCGCGTCGGCCACCACGCTGTACGGCACCGAGGCGTCGAACGGCGTGATCCAGATCTTCACGCGCCGCGGGCGCACCGGCGCGCCGCGGTGGACCGCGGAGGCGACCGGCGGGACGAACGACCTGCGGAACATGGGCCCCGAGGGCGACCCGAGCGGCGTGTTCGTGAAGGAGTGCCGCGGCCCGCTGATGTTCGGCATCAACGTCACGTCCACCAGCCCGCAGTTCGGGCAGGACGTGCCGTTCGAGGACCCGACGTGCCCGTCGAGCGGGAGCTGGCTGCGCACCGGCATCGTCCAGCGGCTCAGCGCCTCGGTCGCCGGCGGCACCGACGTCGCGCGCTACTTCCTCTCGGGCAACCGCAGCAGCGAGGAGGGCGCGGTCGCGCCGAACGAGCTGATCGAGGGCGGGCTGCGCGGCAACTTCTCCTTCCGCCCCGTGCAGAGCCTCGAGCTCGCGCTCAACTCCTCGTACCAGAAGCGCCGCCAGCACTGGATCCCGGACGGCAACTACGCCCAGGGCTTCATGCTCAACGTCGGCCGCGGGTACGCCAACAACTACAAGGGCACCGGCTGCAGCACGACGGCGCAGTTCTGCCTCGCCAACGCCGAGGTCCTCCGCCAGGCGCCCATCACGCGCGGCGACCACTACATCACCGGCCTCACCCTCAACCACACGGCGAACGACGCACTGTCGAACCGGCTCTCGGTCGGCTACGACTACACCACGAACGAGAACCGGCAGATCACGCCGTTCGGGCAGATCAACAACCCGGCGGGGAGCATCGCGCAGAGCGACTGGACGCGCCGCTTCGTCTCGTTCGACTACGCGGGGACGCTGAAGAACCGCTTCCGCGGCGAGGCGCTGCAGTCGACCTTCTCGTGGGGCGGACAGCTCTTCCAGGACGACCTGAAGAGCCTCAACGTGTCGGGCACCGTGTTCTCCGGCCCCGGCGACCCGCTCATCTCGACGTCGGCGCGCCCGGTGTTCGGCGACGACAACCGCCGGAGCGTGATCAACGCCGGCCTCTTCCTGCAGGAGCAGCTGGCGTTCCAGGACCGGCTGTTCGTCACGGCCGGCGTCCGCGTCGACGGCAACAGCGCCTTCGGCGAGAACTTCGGGCTGCAGACGTACCCGAAGCTCGGGTTCTCGTACGTGCTCTCCGACCACGCGTTCTTCCCGAAGGACTGGTGGGAGACGCTCAAGCTGCGCGGCGCGCTCGGCGAGGCGGGACGCGCCCCCGGCGCCTTCGACGCCGTGCGCACGTGGGACCCGACCAGCGGCGACGACGGCAAGCCCGCGGTCACGCCCAACCAGATCGGCAACGCGGACCTCGGCCCCGAGCGCACGCGCGAGCTGGAGCTGGGCTTCGAGTCGAGCATGTGGCGGGGGCGCCTCTCGCTCGACGTCAACTACTTCGACACGCGCACCATCGACGCGCTGATCCAGGTGCGCTATCCGCCGTCGCAGGGCTTCCTGAGCACGCAGCTCGAGAACGTCGGCCAGCTGCGCAACACCGGCATCGAGGCGCGCATCGAGGGGTCGGCCATCCGCCGCGAGAACCTCGAGTGGCGGGCGCGGCTCAACGTCACGAGCATGTCCAACGAGGCGGTGGACCTCGGCGGCGTGCGCGAGATCTCGATCGGCACCTCGACGGTGGTGCGCGAGGGCTACGCCGTCCCCGCGGTGTTCGGCCGCAAGGTGCTCAACCCGACCGAGCTCGCGAACCCCATCGTGAGCGACACCGCGGTGTACCTCGGCCGCACCTTCCCGAACCGCATCGTCGGCGTGGGCTCGACGCTCACGCTGTTCAACCGCGTCACGCTCGACGGGCTCGGCGAGTTCCAGAAGGGCGGGATGAACATCAACTTCATCGGCTACCAGAACACCATCCGCGGCGTCTGGCGCCCGTGCTACGAGACGCAGCGCAAGCTCGCCGCCGCGCAGAAGGGCAACGCCGCGGCGCTGGCCGACGTCCCGGCGCTGGAGCGCGCCCGCTGCGCGTTCGACGCCACCACGCGCAACTCGGACTTCTGGATCGAGCCGACGGACTTCTTCCGCCTGCGCTACGTCTCGGCGACCTACGACATCCCGCCGCGCCTCCTGCGCGGGCTGCAGGCCGCCAGCCTCACGCTCGCCGGGCGCAACCTGTTCACGTCGACCGACTACTCGGGGCTCGATCCGGAGAGCGCCGACCAGAGCGACAACACGTTCGCGCGCCGCGAGTACTACCAGCTCCCGACGCTCCGCCAGTTCTCCCTCTCCCTCCGGGCCAACTTCTGATGCGAGCGCTCACGAGACGCCTGGGCGCCGCGGTGGTCGCCGCCCTCCTCGCCACCGCCTGCGGCGACGTGCTGGAGGTCCGGAACCCCGGCCCCATCCCCGACGAGGACCTGAACCGCGTCGACGCGGTGCAGTCGCTGGTCAACGGCATGTCGCTCGACCTCTCGCGCGCCATCGACCCGCTGACGCAGGGCACCGCGATCATGGCCGACGAGCTGTATCACGGCGGCAGCTACGCGGCCGAAGGGCTGTGGAACCGCGGGATCATCAACGCGGAGGACGTCAACGGCCTCTGGGGCAACACGCACCGCGCGCGCTGGGTCGCGGAGTCGGGCGTCGAGCGCCTCAAGACGGTGCTCGGCCAGGCCGAGTTCGACAAGTCGCCGTTCGCGGCGCGCGCGTTCATCTACGCGGGCCTCGCCAACCGCACGCTCGGGGAGCTGTTCTGCGACGCGGTGATCGACGGCGGGCCGCGCGAGGCCAACACGGTGCACTTCACGCGCGCCGAGGCGCAGTTCACCGAGGCGATCCGCATCGCGACGGCCGTCACGCCGACCGCGGTGCGCGACTCGCTGCTGCGCGTCGCCTACGGCGGTCGCGCCTCGGTGCGCGCGTGGCAGGGCAAGTGGGCGGAGGCCGCGCAGGACGCCGCGCTCGTCCCCACGGCGTACACGTTCGTGGCGTTCTACTCGACCAACCGGGCGATCGAGAACAACGACACTGCCTTCGAGACGCAGCAGACGGGCGGCCGGCGCGAGTTCACGGTGTTCAACACGGCCTGGGCGACGGTCACGGACGACCCGCGCGTGCCGTGGCTGTCGACGACGCTCAACGGGCAGGACGGGCGCACGCGCTTCTTCCGCCAGATGAAGTATCCCAACCTCGACTCCGACATCCCGCTGGTGAAGGGGACGGAGATGCTGATCCTGCGCGCGGAGGAGCGCCTGCGCGCGGGCGACGTCGCGGGCGCGATGCAGCGCATCAACGACGTGCGCACCTTCCACCGCCTGCCCGCCGTCACGGCGACGACCGCCGAGCAGGCGTGGCCGATCCTGCAGCGCGAGCGTGGCGCGACGACCTGGATCGAGTCGCGGCGGCTGTGGGACCTGCGCCGCTGGAACGCCGAGCCGGCGCCGATCAAGAACACCTTCCTCGACAGCCGGGCGAAGTGCATCCCGATCAGCGAGAACGAGCGACTGTCGAACCCGAACCTGCGGAGCTGAGCGGGCGCTGCCGCCTGCATCCGTCGGCCCGCGCTGTGCGGGCCGTTCCGAACGCCCGGCCTCGCGCCGGGCGTTCTGCATGTGGGGGAGTCGTCAGTGGACGCGCACGTCGTCGAGGATGGCGTCGGCGCCGCGCTCGCGGAGTGCCTGCGCCAGCGCGCGGCCGGAGGCCGCCGGGTCGCGCGCGTCGACGGGCGTGGCGCCGCGGATCACGCGCCCACCGTCGAGCGACGCCACCAGGCCGTGCAGCATCGGCGACCCGGCATCGCGCGTCACGAGCGCCCCGATCGGCACCTGGCAGCCACCCTCGAGCGCCTGCAGCAGCGCGCGCTCGGCCGTGACGGCATCGGCGGTGGGCCGATGGTGCAGCGCGTCGAGCAGCGCGCCGGTCGCCGCGTCGCCCGCGCGCGCCTGCACGGCGATCGCGCCCTGACCCGGAGCCGGCAGCCAGGCGGGCGCGTCGAGCGACGCCGTGATGCGGTCGTGCAGGCCGAGGCGCCGCAGGCCCGCCGCCGCCAGCAGGATGGCGTCGTACTCGCCCGCGTCCAGCTTGCGCAGGCGCGTCTGGACGTTGCCGCGGAGGTCGAGCACCTGCAGGTCGGGGCGCGCCGCGCCGAGCTGCGCGCGGCGGCGCAGGCTGCACGTTCCCACGCGGGCACCGATCGGCAGCGCCGCCAGCGTCGTCGCGCCCACGCCGGCGCGCACCACCAGCGCGTCGCGCGGATCCTCGCGCGGCAGCGTCGCCAGCGCGTCGATGTCGGGCGGCAGCACCGTGGGCAGGTCCTTCAGCGAGTGCACGCACAGGTCCACGGTGCCCGCACGCAGCGCCGCCTCCAGCTCCGCCGTGAACAGCCCCTTCTCGCCGAGCGCCGACAGGGCGCGGTCCAGCCGCAGGTCGCCGACGGTGTCGAACGCGACGAACACGCTCGGCGCGCCGAGTGCGAGCAGCGCGTCGCGCACCATCTCCGACTGGCGCATCGCGAGCGCGCTCCGGCGAGTGCCGATGCGCAGCGGGACGCCGCGGGCGCGCGTCACGAGGGGCCGCGCCAGCCGAGGAACGCGTCCCACCACCCCGGGTCGCGCGCGGTGCCGAGCAGCGCGTGCTCCAGCGCCGCGAGCGCGAGCACGCAGGCGAGCAGCGCGGCGCCCACGCGGCGGCCGCCCACGCCGTGCATCGCCGCGCGCCGCGCCACGACGGCGGCCGCGATCGCGAGCAGCGCCACCGAGAGCGCGAGCAGCGGCGAGTTGCGCGGCGGGCCGAAGTAGCGCTCGAGGTGTGCCAGGTACGGCGGCAGGTAGTGCACGCCCGGGTTCACGACGCCGAGGAAGACGTTGAGCTTCGCCAGCTCGTGCACGGCCCAGAACTCCGCGAACGCCAGCACGCCCAGCCGGTTGGCGGCGCCGCGCGTCGCACGGATCGCGGCGGCGAGCAGCGCGCCGGCCAGCAGCGCGTTGTAGCCGGTGGCGGCGATGGCGTCCGCGGCGCGCAGCAGCGTCGTCGCGTCGTCCGCCACCGCGAGCGGTCGGCCCACCACCCAGCCGCCGTAGAACGAGGCCGAGACCGCGGTCCACAGCAGCGCGCCGCCCCCGAACGCGGGCACCGCCGCGTGCGGCGACCACGCGTCGCGCGCGCGGCGCCGCAGCAGGAGCCCTGCGGGCACGGTGACGACGGTGAGCGCGAGCGCCGCGAGGCGCGTCCCCGCGCTACGCTGCAGCGCGATCAGGAGCCCGGTCGCGCCCCACCAGAACGCGAGCACGGCGGCCACCGCCCGCCACGTGCGCGCGGGCGCCTCCCCGGCCGCGGGCCGCGCGAGCGTCCAGGGCGTCGTCACGCGCGCGCTCCCGCCGGCGCATCGGCGAGCAGCGCGCGCACGCGATCGTGCAGCGCGGTCGCCGTCACGACGGGAAGCGCGACGTAGCGCGCATCGAGCGCCACGGCCAGCGCGCGCGCCTCGGGATCGCCGCGCGGCGACGTGTCGACGAGCACGGTCGGCACGCCGGCGCCACGCAGCGCGCGCGCCGCCGCATGCGCATCCTCGCGCGCCCGCGCGCGCCCGGGTGCTCCATCGCGGGCGACGTTCGCGCGGCCGTCGGTCAGGAGCACGATGGCGCTCCGCCCGCCCTCGCGCGCCACCTGGTGCACGACGGCGCCCGCGCGCAGCAGCGCCGACGCGAGGGGCGTCCCACCGCCGGCCGTGAGCCCGGCCAGCGCGCGCCGCGCCCGCGACAGCGCACGCGTCGGCGGCAGCAGGAGCTCGGCGCTCGTGCCCTTGAACGCCACGAGCCCGACGCGGTCGCGGCGCACGTAGCTCTCCGCCAGCAGCAGCTCGACGGCGCCCTTGGCCTCGGCCAAGCGGCCGAGCGCCGCCGAGCCGGAGGCGTCGACGAGGAAGAGCGTCGTCGTGCCGGTGCGCCGCACCCGCCGCTGGACGCGCAGGTCGTCGCCGCGGAC
>CBHYLO010000160.1:0-8540 GCA_966128675.1 uncultured bacterium
GCGCGCCCGCGCCCGCCGCGCCCGGCAGCTGCAGCAGCAGCGCCGCGAGCGCGGGGACGACGGCCCGGTGGGCGGTGGGCGCGCGCATGGCTCGTCGCGCCTCAGGCGCCGCCGGCGATCGTCGGGTTGTTGATGCGCTCGACGTCGGGGAGCGGGAAGCAGGTCTGCGTGCCGTACACGCCGCCGCCGCCCGGGAACGCGGTGCCCGACGCCGGCGTGAAGGGCAGGTTCAGCCGGCGCAGGTCGCCCAGCCGGTGCCCCTCGAGGAACAGCTCGCGCCGGCGCTCCTCGACGATCTGCGCCTGCACCTGCGCCGCGGTCTGCCCCGTCGCGCTGTAGGTGCCGAGCGCCGCGCGCCCCGCGCGCGCGGCGTTGATCGCCGTCGCCGCGCCCGCCAGGTCGCCCGCGGCCACGCGCGCCTCGGCGAGGATCAGCTGCGCCTCCGCGTAGCGCGCGATCGGCATGGCGGTGGTGAGCGACGCGTACTTGTCCGGCGTCCACACCTGCGAGCCCTGCGCGGTGCCGTTGCGGCCCGTGTTGGTCACCGCCACGCGCGGGTCGGCGGCGCCGCTCTCGGTCGTGAGCCCGCGGAACGACGCGTCCACCGTCGACCAGTTGCTCTGGTTGATCGAGATGAAGGCGAAGTTCTGCCGGCGGTTGTTCGTGCCCTCGGCCGCCATGTTGGCGACGAAGCCCGCCGGGATGCGCGCCGCGTCGGTGGCGGCGGCCGACGGGTTCTTGAGGTCCAGCAGCGTGCGCGCGCGGCCGAGCAGCGCGAGGTTGAGCGTCGGCTGGTCGTTGGCCGCGGTCGCCGCGACGACCGCGGAGTCGAAGCGGATCTTCGCCTGCTCGAAGACCTGCGCCGGCTGCAGCTCGGGCCCGAGGTTGATGGCGGCCGTGCACATCCCCTCGCCGAGCAGCACGAGGCTGTAGCCGGCGTAGGTCGCGGCCTGCCCGATGAGGCGCGTGCGGTTCACGCCCGCCGGCATCTGCGCGTCGGTCCACTCGCGCAGGCGGGCGAGCGCGGTGTCGGCGGACGCGCGCGCGACCGACAGCGTGGTGTAGATGGGCGGCCGCTGGTTGTTGCCGCAGGTGCCGGTGCCGTAGTCGGCGTTGGTGAGCAGCCGGCGCGCGTCGTAGTTGTAGTTGTCGACGCTGCCGATCGCGTTCGACAGCTCGTCGGAGAGCAGGCCGCTGCCGACCACGTAGCGCGTGAAGGCGCAGTCGAAGTCGGCGATCGCGCCGTTGACGATCAGCTGCGCGTTCTGCGGCGCGTAGAGCGTGGAGGCCGAGAGCTGTCCCGGGTTCTCCTGCTTGAGCGTCGTGATGTCGGTGCAGGCGCCGGCGGCGGCCGCCGCGACCGCCGTGGCGCACGCCATGGCGGCACGCCCGCGCGAGGGGAGGAGTCGCATGGTCACCAGGTCACGTTGAGGGTGGCGAGGAAGCGCGTGAGCGGCGGCGTGACGGCCTGCTCCTGCTGGAGCGCCGTCGTCGCGACGCTGTTCTGGTTCGCCTCGGGGTCCACCCCGCTGTACTTCGTCCACGTGTGCAGCTCGCGGCCCGCGAGCGTCAGCGACATCCGCGAGCGCACCCAGCGCTCGGGGAAGGTGAAGGTCGCGGAGACCTCGCGCAGCTTGGCGAACGACGCGTCCTCGAAGAACTGGTCGTTCGTCCCCACCGCGATCGCGCCCGCCGAGTGCTCGGCCAGGTGCACGGGCGAGAACTCCTCGGGGTAGTAGTTCTCGCGGCAGAGCGGCGCGCCCGTCTGCCCCGTGCAGCGCAGGTAGTTCACCGCGTTGAACATCCGGTAGCCGCGCTTGAAGTCCACCAGCGCGTAGAGCCGCAGCCGCTGCCCGAGGTTGACCGTGTTCGCGACGCCGCCGGTGACCTTGGGCGTCGGCGTGCCGACGTAGACGAACGGCGCCTGCGCGCAGGCGATCGGCGCCGCGCCCGCGCCGCCGTCGCAGAGGACGTTGGTCGCCTGGCCGGTGGTCGGGTTGCGGTCGGCCGACACGACGCGGCGCGTCCAGATCCCCTGGATCGGGTAGCCGACCTGGTTGCTCGGCCCGAACGTCGCGATGAGGGACGGGAGGCCGCCCAGGCTCTCGATGCGGTCGCGGTTGGTGGCGACGTTGCCCGTGATGTCCCACGAGAAGCCGCGCCGCGCGAGCGCCTGCAGCGTCGCGCTCAGCTCGATGCCGTGGTTGGAGACCTCGCCCAGGTTGCGCACCTGGTTGCCCGGGAAGCCGCTGGACGGCGCCACCGGCTGGTTCACGATGACGTCGACCGTGCGCTTGTTGAAGTACGTGAAGTCGAGCGTCAGCCGGTCGAACAGCCCCGCCTCGAAGCCGCCCTCCCACTCCTTGCCGCGCTCGGGCCGCAGGTCCGCGTTGCCGAGCGTGCCGGGCGTGACGCCGCTGGTGCCGCCGGGGCCGGGCACCGGGTTGAAGGTGCGCAGCGCCGCGAAGGTGGCCGGCTGCCGCCCCGACTCACCGTACGCCGCGCGCAGGCGCAGCGTGTTGAACGCGGCGCGCCACGGGAAGAACGACTCCTCGTGCAGCACCCAGCTGGCGCTGACCTTGGGGTACGTCACCCACTTGAAGTCCTCGCCGAACGCGCTGTTGTTGTCCACGCGCAGCCCGCCGGTGACGAAGAGCCGGTCGCGCCACCCGAACGTCTGCTCGGCGTAGGCGCCGATCGTCGTGTTGATGATCTGGGTCTGCGTGGCCGTGGACGGCTGCGCCACCGCCGACACCGTCTCGACGTTCGGGCCGGGGAAGCCCAGGCCGCCCAGGAAGCTCGTGTGCGCCTCGGTCTTGTAGAGCTGCCCGCCGATGGACGTCGACGACTGCAGCGTCCGGCCCAGCTGCGCCTTCACCGTGCCGGCGTAGTCGCCGGTGAAGATCGCGTTGCGGCGCAGCGTCTGCCCGATGCGGCCGCTCGCCGCGGCGGTCGAGAGGTAGCGCGCCAGCTCGGGCGGCGCGAAGCGCTCCACGGCGCGCGCGTCCTCGCCCGAGTAGTCGAGGCCCACGATCGCGCGGTGCGTGAACCAGCTCGCCGGCCGGTTGGTGAGCGTCGCGCTGCCGGTGAAGCGGTTGATGTCGCTGCGGTTGTCGTAGAGCTGCTGCGCGATCTCCGGCACGATGGCGAAGAAGCCGCGCGTGTTCGGGAAGAGCAGCCGGTGCCCGACCTGCGCGCCCAGCAGCCCCGACGCGCCGATCTCCGCCCCCAGCCGGTTGGCCAGCTCCACGAACTTGAGGCTCGACGCGAAGTCGGTGTTCGGGCGCAGCTGCGAGTTGAGGTTCGCCTGCAGGCCGAACTGCCGCAGCGAGTTGTTGGGCTCCACGCCGAAGTCGGTCTCGTACGACGAGCCGAGGTAGTAGCGCATCGCGTCGCGCCCGCCCGAGACGGTGCCGCTGTAGCGGCGCGTCTGGCCCATCTCGTAGATCGGGCGGCCCGAGTCGGCCTCCTGCTGCAGCCCGTTCCACGTCACGATCTCGCCGGCCGCCGTGCGGAAGTAGTTGACCGGCGTGCGCCCGATGGCGTCGCGGAAGTGCAGCGTGCCCTGCTCGACGACGAGGTTGAGCTGCGGCCGCGCGCTGCTCGCGCCGCGCTTGGTGATGATCTGGACGACGCCGTTCGCGGCCTCGGTGCCGTAGATCGTCGCGGCGGCGGGCCCCTTGATGACCTCGATGCTCTCGATGTCCTCGGGGTTGATGTCGTTGAGCCGCCCGCCGACGCTCGCGCCCTGCTGCCCGAGCCCGCCGACGCTCTGCGGGCCGGTGCTGGTCGCGTTGTTGATGCGCACGCCGTCGACGTAGATCAGCGGCTGGTTGTCGAGCGACAGCGAGCTGCGGCCGCGGATCTGGATGCTCGGCCCCGCGCCGAGGCGGCCGCTGCGCGGGTTGATGGTGACGCCGGGCGCGCGCGCGTTGAGGAGGCTGGCGAGGTCGGGCGCGGCGGACTTGTCGAGCACCTCCGCCGCCGCCACGCTGGTGACCGCGTTGCCGATGGCGCGCCGCTCCTGGCCGCCGGCGGTGCCGGTGACGACGACCTGGTCGAGCGCGATGGGGCTGCTGGAGAGCGTGAAGCTCGCCGTCGCCTCGCCGCCGGCGGGGACGGTCACCGCGACGCGCTGCTGGCCGTAGCCGATGCGCCGCGCCGTGACGGTGTGCGAGCCCGCCGGCACGCCGGGGATGCGGAAGCGCCCGTCGGCGCCGGTCGACGCGCCGAGCCGCGTGCCCTCGACCACGAGGGTGACCGCGCCCAGGCTGGCGCGGCTGGCGGCGTCGGTCACCTGGCCGACGATGGTGCCGGTGGCGCCCCCGGGCTGGGGCGTCTGGGCGGCGAGGCGCGGGGCGGGCGCGACGAGGAGCAGCGCTGCGGCCAGGCCGGCGGTGGTCGCGGCGCGGTGGGGCGAGCGGCCGATCGGCGGCCGCCCCGGCTGGTGGCGCATACGTGACTCCAGCGAGGTAGGTACGGGGGGAGGTGCTGCGGAGCGCCCGGGGGCGTACAGCCGACGCGTACGGTACACGCTATTGTATACAACACTGTCGCCAAGGTATGTTGGGGCGCCGACGCCGGCAAGACGGGCGGGCTGGACGGCCCCGCGCCCCGGACCGCCGCCCCCCGGACCGCCGCCCCCCACGGCCACTCCGCCTCCTCCGTGCGACCGCATGATCCATGAGAGCGCCCACGGGCCGACGACCGCCGCCCCTCCCGCCCCGGAGATCATCCGCCGGGTGGAGACGCTGGCCGAGTACCACGAGTGCGTCGCCCTGCAGGAGGAGACGTGGGGCGAGGGCTTCTCCGAGCGCGTGCCGTCCTCCGTGCTGCTCGTGAGCCAGAAGCTCGGCGGCGTCGTCGCCGCGGCGTTCCAGGGCGCGCGCATGGTCGGCTTCGTGTTCGGCATGACGGGCGTCATGCACGGCCGGCTGGTCCACTGGTCCGACATGCTCGCGGTGCGCCCCGAGGCGCGCGGCAGCGGGATCGGCGAGCGCCTCAAGCGCCACCAGCGCGAGCTCGTGCGCGCGCTCGGCGTCGCGACGATGCACTGGACGTTCGACCCGCTGGTCGCCCGCAACGCGCGGCTGAACCTCGTGCGGCTGGGCGCGCGCGCCACCGAGTACGTGCCCAACATGTACGGCGAGGGCACGGGCAGCCCGCTGCACGGCGCGATGCCCACCGACCGGCTGGTGGTGACGTGGGACCTGACGCGCGACGACGGCGCCGACGCGCCGCGCGACGCGTCCGCCGGGCCGTCGGTGCGGATCGCCGTCCCGCACGACGTGCACGCCCTCCCGCCCGCGCAGCGCGCGGAGTGGCGCGCGGTCACGCGCGCGGCGTTCCTCGAGCACCTCGCGCGCGGCTACCGCGTCGTCGCCTTCCGGCGCGGCGACGGCGACGCGCTGCCCTACTACGAGCTGGCGCGCGACGCCTTCACGGAGCCCTCCGCATGATCCGCCTCGAGGAGCTCGCGCTGCGCGAGATCCGCCTGCCGCTGAAGGAGCCGTTCCGCATCTCGTCCGGCGTCGTCAGCGACCGGCGCATCCTGCTGCTGGAGCTGCGCGACGGCGACGGCACGACCGGCTGGAGCGAGTGCGTCGCGTTCGACACGCCGATGTACAGCCCCGACACGATCGACACGGCGTGGCTGGCGATCACCGAGTGGATCGCGCCGCGCGTGCTCGGGCATCCGTTCGCCGACCCGCGCGACGTCCTGCCGGCGCTGGAGCGCGGCTTCCGCGGGCACCTGATGCCCAAGGCCGCGGTCGAGATGGGGATGTGGGTGGTGGCGGCCGAGCGCGCGGGCGTGCCGCTGGCGCGGCTGCTGGGCGGGACGCGCACGCACATCGCCACCGGCATCTCGCTCGGCATCGAGCCCTCGCCCGCGGCGCTGGTGGAGAAGGCGCGGCAGGCGCTGGCGCAGGGCTACCGCAAGATCAAGCTGAAGATCCAGCCGGGCGCGGACATCGAGTACGTGACCGCGGTGCGCGAGGCGCTGGGGCCGGACGCGCCGCTGATGGCCGACGCCAACAACGCGTACACGCTGGCCGACGCGTACCAGCTGGCGCGGCTGGACGCGCTGGACCTGCTGATGATCGAGCAGCCGCTGGCGTGGGACGACCTGGTGCAGCACGCGGAGCTGCAGCGCCGCCTGCAGACGCCGATCTGCCTGGACGAGTCGATCACGTCGCTGGACCGCGCGCGCGACATGGTGACGCTGGGCGCGGGCCGCATCGTCAACATCAAGCCGGGGCGCGTGGGCGGCTTCGCGTCGTCCATCGCGATCCACGACTTCTCGATGCAGCACGGTGTCCCCGTCTGGTGCGGAGGGATGCTGGAGAGCGGGATCGGCCGCGCGCACAACGTCGCGCTGGCGTCGCTGCCGGGCTTCACCAAGCCCGGCGACCTGTCGCCGAGCGCGCGCTACTGGGCGCGGGACATCGTGACGCCGGAGTGGACGATGAGCGCCGACGGCATGGTGGCCGTGCCGCTCGACCGCCCGGGGCTCGGCGTCGCCGTCGACGTCGACCGCATCGACGACCTCACCGTGCGGCGCGACGTGCGCCGCGCCGCGCGCGCCGCCACGACGGCCTGACGCGCCTTCCTCCCCTGCCGCCCATGCCCATGCCCGCCACGCGTCGCGCGGTCCGTGCGCTCGCCGCCACCGCCCTCCTCTCGGCCGCCGGCGCGACCGGCGTCGCCGCGCAGCCCTCGCCCGCCCCCTCGGTCGCGGCGCTCGACGCGTACGTCGCGAAGGCGGTGCGCGACTGGAAGGTGCCGGGGCTGGCGATCGCGGTCGTGCAGGGCGACCGCGTGGTGCTCGCCAAGGGCTACGGCGTGCGCGAGCTCGGGAAGCCCGACGCGGTGGACGCGGGCACGCGCTTCGCCATCGGCTCGACGACGAAGGCGATGACCGCCGCCGCGCTGGGAATGCTGGTGGACGAGGGCAAGGTGAAGTGGGACGAGAAGGTCACCACGTACCTGCCCGGCTTCCAGCTCGCGGACCCGTACGTGACGCGCGAGCTGACCGTGCGCGACCTGCTCACGCACCGCGCGGGGCTGGGCAACGCGGACCTGCTGTGGGCGGGCGCCGACTACTCGACGGCCGAGATCCTGCGCCGGGTGGGGACGCTGCGTCCCGCGTACTCGCTGCGGTCCGGCTTCATCTACCAGAACATCATGTACGCGGCGGCGGGCGAGGTGGTGCGCGCCGCGTCGGGCATGCCGTGGGACGCGTTCGTCCGCACGCGCATCTTCGTCCCGCTCGGCATGACGAACACCGAGGCGACGCTGGCGGGGCTGGCCGGCAAGCCGAACGTCGCCGCGCCGCACGACGCGATCCGCGACACGCTGCGCGTGGTCCAGAACCGGCCGGTCGATCCCGTCGCGGCGGCCGGCTCGGTGTGGTCGAGCGTGGACGACATGGCGAAGTGGATGCGCTTCGTGCTCGACAGCGGGCGCGTGGGCGGGAAGCGGCTGCTGAGCGAGGCGACGTTCCGCGAGCTGCTCTCGCCGCAGACGGTCGCGCCGACGAGCATGTACCCGACGATGACCGTCGTGCGGCCGCACTTCTTCACCTACGGCCTGGGGTGGTTCCTGCACGACTACGCGGGCGAGGCGGTGGCGATGCACACCGGCAGCATCGACGGCATGAGCGCGATCATCGGGCTGCTCCCGGACCGCCGCGTGGGCGTCTACGTGCTGGCCAACCGCGACCACGCGGAGCTGCGGCACGCGCTGATGTACCGCGTGTTCGACATGTACCGCGGCGCGCCGGGCGCGTCCGGCGCGCGCGACTGGAGCGCGGAGCTGCTGACGCTGTACGGCGGGCTGGAGGCGCAGGCCGACGCCGCGCGGCGGCAGCAGGAGCAGCGCCGCGTGGCCGACACGCGTCCGAGCCTGGCGCTGGAGCGCTACGCGGGGACGTACCGCGAGCCGACGTTCGGGGACGTGGTGGTGGCGGTGCGCGACGGCGCGCTGCAGCTGACGTACGGCCACGCCTACGCGGGGCGCCTGGAGCACTGGCACTACGACACCTTCCGCGCGCTCTGGGCCGACCCGCGCAGCACGCCGTCCCTGGTGACGTTCGCGCCGGACGGCACGGGCAGCGTCGCCAGCGTGCGGGCGTTCGGCACCACGTTCGCGCGCGTGCCCGCGGGGCGCTGAATGGGCGCGCCGGACGCGTGCCTGCTCGCGCGGCTGCGCGCCGGCGACGTGGAGGCGCTGGAGCAGCTGCAGCGGCGCTACCGGGCGCCGCTGGTGGCGTACGCGGCGCGCGTGGCCGGCGCCGGCGAGGCGGAGGACGTCGTGCAGGAGACCTTCTGCCGCCTGTGGGCGTGGCGCGCGACGTGGCGGCCCGAGGGCTCGGTGCGCGGGCTGCTGTACCGCGTGACGCGCAACCTCGCGATCTCGCGGCGGCGGCGCGACGCCGCGCGCGAGCGGGCGGCGCGCGTGGCGCGCACCCTGGGCGACGCGGACGCGCCGGGCGGTGCCGCGTTCGGCGCCGCGGCCGACCTGGCGGTCGAGCGGGAGGA
>CBHYLO010000161.1:0-8496 GCA_966128675.1 uncultured bacterium
GCGACGTTCCTCGCCACCACGCGGAGCCATCCGCACCTATCAGATCTTCTTCAGAACTCTTCCTTGCAAATGCCGTTCGCCGTTCGGGTCCGGCGCGCCCGGCAGCGGTCGGCGAACCGGGGGTTACGGATCATTCGGATGAGACGGATGCTCCGGATCGCTCCGCGCGGCGGCGACGCTTCCTGCGCTCCGAGGAGTGATCCGCATGATCCGTCTCATCCGGAGCATCCGTAGCCAGACGAGTAGTTCGTGCAGGTGAGGTGCGACGCCGGCCGCCGAGGGCACGGAGCGGATCCGCAGCCCGCAGCCCGCCGCCGTCCTCCGTCGAGCTTGCGCGGCCCGCCCGGCGGCGCGAGGGTGAAGGCGTCACGGCACCACTCACGACGGGAGGCGCGACGATGCCCGACCAGCCGTTCATCGCCCGCGGGTTCCGCGGCCGCCGGCCGCAGACGCCGGCCGGCCGCCTGCCGCCCGGCCAGTACGAGACGCGCGACTTCCCCGTGCTCTCGGCGGGCCCGACGCCGCGCACGCCGCTGGCCGAGTGGGACTTCGCGATCCGCGGGCTCGACGGCCGGTCGGCGCGGTGGACGTGGGACGAGCTGCTGGCGCTGCCGCGCGAGACGCCGACCGTCGACATCCACTGCGTCACCAAGTGGTCGCGCTTCGACACGCGATGGGAGGGCGTGTCGGTGGACGTGCTGCTCGCCGCCGCGGACGACGGCGTCGCCGGCGGCGCGTACGTGCTGGCGTTCTGCGACGGCGGCTACACGACGAACGTGCCGCTCGCCGACGTCACCGGTGGCAGGGCGTGGATCGCTTTCGGCCACGACGGCGCGCCGCTCGCGCCCGAGCACGGCGGGCCCGCGCGGCTGCTGATCCCGCACCTCTACTTCTGGAAGAGCGCGAAGTGGGTGCGCGGGCTGCGGCTGCTGGCCGAGGACGCGCCCGGGTTCTGGGAGGAGCTGGGCTACCACGATCGCGGGGACCCGTGGCGTGAGCAGCGGTATCAGGGCGATCCCTGAGGGCGCGCCGGACGCCGCGCGCCGCGCCGCGCCCGCACGACTCGAGGGGCGCGTCGCGACCGTCGTCACGGTGCGCGACGAGACGCCGCGCGCGCGCACGCTGGTGCTCGACGTGCCCGACTGGCCGGGCCATCGCGCGGGCCAGCACGTCGACGTGCGCTTGGTGGCCGAGGACGGCTACCAGGCGCAGCGCTCGTACTCCATCGCGTCGGCGCCGGAGGAGAGCACCGTCGCGCTGACGGTCGAGCGGCTGGACGACGGCGAGGTCTCGCCGTACCTCGCGGGCGAGCTGCGCGCGGGCGACGGGCTGGAGGTGCGCGGCCCGATCGGCGGCTGGTTCGCGTGGGACGTGCGCGACGGCGGGCCGCTGCTGCTGGTGGCCGGCGGCTCGGGCATCGTCCCGCTGATGGCGATGCTGCGGCACCACGCGCGCGCCGAGGCCGCGCGGGGCGCGCGCGTGCCCGTGCGGCTGCTCTACTCCGCGCGCACCGCCGCCGACGTGATCTACCACGACGAGCTGGCGCGCCTCGCGGCACCCGAGGTCGAGATCGCGTACACGCTGACGCGCGAGCCGGCGCCCGTGCCCTGGGCGCGGTACCAGCGCCGCATCGACCGCGCGATGCTCGACGAGGTGGCGTGGCCGGCCGCCGACGCGCCGCTCGCGTTCGTGTGCGGACCGACGCCGCTCGTGGAGTCGGTGGCCGCGCTGCTGGTGGCGATGGGCCACGATCCCGCGCGCGTGCGGACCGAGCGCTTCGGGCCCACCGGCGGCTGATCGCGCCGGGGCCCGCAACCGGAGGATGCGCCATGCTCACCGAGGAGATGCGCCTGGACGGCAACGCCGCCGCCGGCCCGCTGCGCGAGGTGTTCAGCCGGGACGTGACCGGCGCGCGCGCCACGTGCGCGGGCTGCGGCGACGCGCGGCCCGTGGGCGCGCTGCTGGCCTACGGCCACGCGATGGGCGTCGTGCTGCGCTGCCCGGGCTGCGGGCTGGCGATGCTGCGGGTCGCGCGCACGCCGGGCATGGTGCGGCTGGACCTCGCGGGCGTGACGCTGCTGGCGATCCCGGACGACGTGCCGGTGGCGTGAGCACGGCGTGACGACGGCGTGAAGACGCGCGACGGGTGGACAGCGGCGCGCGGGCGCCCGAAGTTCGTCCCGCCGCACCTCCCGCCGCCCACCTCCCACCCGGAGCGATCCATGGCGACCGTGCCGGCGTTCCTCGTGAGCATCGGTGTCGTCGCTCTCGCCGTGCCGTGCGCGGTACGCGCGCAGAAACCCGTGTCGAGGGGGGGGGGCGCCGCCGCACCCGCTGCGGACGCCGGCGTGGCCGCGATGCGCGCGCAGTGGCAGCAGGTGACCGCCTTCGTGACCGCCGCGGCGGAGGAGCTGTCGGAGGCCGACTACGCGTACCGGCCCGTCGAGACGGTGCGCACGTTCGGGCAGCTGGTCGGCCACGTCGCCGGCTCGCAGTACATGATGTGCGCGGCCGCCCTCGGCGAGCCGGCGCGGGCGGAGGACGAGATCGAGAAGTCGGCGACGACGAAGGCCGCGCTCGTGCAGGCGCTGAAGGCGTCCACCGCGTACTGCGCGCGCGCCTACGCGCAGCCGGCCGCCGCGACGGCGGCGACGGTCGAGCTGTTCGGGCAGCGGCAGTCGCGCGCGCAGGTGCTGGCGCTGAACGCCGTGCACAACGGGGAGCACTACGGCAACATCATCACGTACATGCGCATGAAGGGCCTCGTGCCGCCGTCCAGCCGGCGCTGACGCGCGCGCAGGTCAGTGCAGGGGCGTCAGCTGGATGTTGTTGTCGTAGCCCCTGTCCACGCCGCCGCCGGTCGCGAGGCTCCCGGAGTGCACGACGTAGTGCAGCCGCTGTCCGGTCCGGACGTCCGTCACCGTGCCCTGCGCGCGGAGGTTGATCTCGGTCGCGCCCGGCGCTCCCGTGGGGGCGCCGAGGCCGATCGTCAGCACGTAGTCGGCGCTGCCGACGGCGATCAGCGTGGCCGACTCCACGAACGCGCACCACGACGTGGTCGGGTCGTACGCGCCGGCCCACACGAGCACCGGCACGTCCTCGCCCTTCACGAGCTGGTTCAGCCGTCCCGTCGGCGTCGTCACGGACTGCCAGGCGCTGGGCGCGAGCGCGGACACCGCGCCCGCACAGTCCGCCGCCATCTGCGCCTCCGTCGCGCCCATCGCGGTCGTGAGGTCCCGCGCGAAGTCCGACGTCGCGAGGGCGAACGACTGATCGGTCGTGCGCTCGATCAGCGCGCCGCCCTGCGCGGCCGCCCGGGCGGCGCTGACGACCGCCCGCGCGCTCGGGGCGGGTGCGGTCACGACGGGGCCGTCCGCGCAGGCGGTGAGGACGACCAGCGCGATGGTGGCGGTGAGGACGAGACGTTGCATGGCACGCTCCTCCAGGTCGACGTGGACCGACGCCGCGATCCGCGCTCCGGCGGCGCCCGCGCCGGCGCGCCCACCATGTGGCATTCCGGACGCCCACGCAACGGGGACGCGCGCGCCGACGTGCGCACGTGGCGACGATGTGCGCGCGCCCTCTGGACGCTCGTGCCCGGGCGGCCTAGCTCTCGGGGAGCCCTGACGGAGGATCCGACATGCACGCGCGCTCCCTGCCGACCGGCGACGTCGGCCGGACGCTCGACGTTCCCACCGCGGCGTAGCGCGATGCACGACGCCCCGGTGCGCACCGCGCGCGTCGCCGTCGCGACCGTCTTCTTCCTCGACGGCGCCGGCTTCGCCAACTGGGTCGTGCGCATCCCCGCGGTGCAGGAGCGGCTGGGGATCGGCGTCGGCCAGCTCGGCATGGCGCTGCTCGGCGTCGCGGTGGGCGCGCTGGTGGCGATGCCGCTCGCGGGCGGGCTGATCGCGCGCCACGGCAGCCGGCCCGTGACGCGCGCGGGCGTGCTGGCGTTCGCGGCGTCGCTGGCGCTGCCGCCGCTGGCCACGGGCCTCGTCGCGCTGACCGCGGCGCTCGTGCTGCTCGGCGCCACGAGCGGCGTGATGGGCGTGGCGATGAACGCGCAGGCCGCGACCGTCGAGCGCCGTTACGCGCGGCCGATCATGGCGAGCCTGCACGCGCTCTTCTCGCTGGGCGGGCTGGTGGGCGCGGCCACGGGCGGGCTCGCGGCGTCGCGCGGGCTGGGGCTCGCGCCGCACCTCGCGATGGTCGGGGCGCGCCGGGGGGTGGGGGGCGGGCGCGCGGGCCCGCGCCGGCGGCCGGCGTCGCCCGCCCCCGCGCCCGGCGGGCCCGCGTTCGCGCGGCCGACGCGCGCGCTGCTGGCGCTCGGCGTCGTCGCGTTCAGCGTGCTGTTCGGCGAGGGCGCGATGGCCGACTGGAGCGCCGTCTACCTGCGCGACGTCGCGCGCGCGGGGCCGGGGCTCGCGGCGGCGGGCTTCGCGGCGTTCTCGCTGGCGATGGCGACCGGGCGCGCGGTGGGCGACGCGCTGACGCTGCGGCTGGGGCCCGCGCGCCTGGTGCGCGCCGGCGGGCTGCTCTCCGCGCTCGGGCTGGGGATCGCGCTGTCGGTCCCGTCGCCGTGGGCCGCGGTGGTGGGCTTCGGCGCGGTGGGCGCGGGGCTGTCGAGCGTCTTCCCGACGGTGCTCGCGTCGGCGGGACGGATGCCGGGGCAGACGCCGGGGACCGCGATCGCCGCGGTGTCGACGTTCGGCTACACGGGCTTCCTCGCCGGCCCGCCGGTGATCGGGCTGGTGGCGGAGTGGTCGTCGCTGCGCGTCGGGCTGGCGGTCGTGGTCTTCACCGGCGCGGTGATCGCCGCGCTGGCCGCGACGCTGCGCGCGTCCGCCGGGCCGTCGGCGCCGGAAGCGGGGCAGGCGGAGACGCACGCGGTCGGCGTGTGAACGATCGTCTGACGCGCGGCGCGCTGGCCGGCGGCCCGTGCGGCGTGGTAGCGTGGGGCTCCGACGCGCCCCTCACCCGCAGGAGAGCCTCCGTGCCCACCGTCCCGCCTCGCGCCCGCCGTCGCCTCGCGACGGCCGCGCTGCTCGCGCTGCCGATGCTGGCGCGCGCGCAGCCCGCGCCCGCGCAGCCCGCGCCCGCGACCACCGCGTTCGTCGACGTCACGGTCATCCCGATGGACGGCCGCGCGCCACTCGCCGGCCAGACGGTGATCGTGCGGGGCGACCGCATCGTCACCGTGGGGCCGGCCGCGCGCACCGCGGTGCCGGGCGGCGCGACGCGCGTGGACGGCCGCGGCAGGTTCCTCGCGCCGGGGCTGGCCGAGATGCACGGGCACGTGCCGCCGCCGAACGCGCCGGCGCAGCTCACCGACGACGTGCTGTTCCTCTACGTCGCCAACGGCATCACCACCGTGCGCGGGATGCTCGGCGCGCCGGGGCAGCTGGCGCTGCGCGAGCGCGCGCGGCGCGGCGACGTGATCGCGCCGACGCTCTACCTCGCGGGCCCGAGCTTCAACGGCAACTCGGTGGGCTCGCCGGACGACGCGGTCCGCATGGTGAAGGCGCAGAAGGCCGAGGGCTGGGACCTGCTGAAGGTGCACCCCGGGCTGACGCGCGACGAGTACGACGCGATGGCGCGCACCGCGAAGGCCGAGGGGATGCGCTTCGGCGGGCACGTGCCGGCGGAGGTGGGGCTGCTGCACGCGATCGCGATGGGGCAGGAGACGTTCGACCACCTCGACGGCTACATCGAGCAGCTGAAGGGCGACGTGGGGCCGCTCGACGCGGCGGCGCTGGCCGACGTCGTGAAGCGCTCGCGCGACGCGGGCGTGTGGGTCGTGCCGACGATGGCGCTGTGGGAGGTGCTGTACGGCACCGCGGACGTCGCGACCGTGACCGCGTACCCCGAGCTGCAGTACATGCCGCCGGCGACCGTCGCGCAGTGGACGAGCCTCCACACGCAGCGGATGGCGAGCCCGCAGATGGACCGCGTGGTGGGCCGGCGCGTGATCGACAACCGCATGCGGCTGCTGAAGGCGCTGAGCGACGGCGGCGTGCGCGTGCTGATGGGCACCGACGCGCCGCAGCAGTTCAGCGTCCCGGGCTTCTCGCTGCACCGCGAGCTGCTGCGCATGCGCGAGGCGGGGATGACGCCGGAGCAGATCATCGCCAGCGGGACCACGCGCGTGGGCGAGTACTTCGCGCGGTCGGACCGCTTCGGCGCCGTCGCGCCGGGCCATCGCGCGGACCTGCTGCTGCTGGACGCGAGCCCCCTCGCCGACGTCGCCAACCTCACGCGCCGCGCGGGGGTCATGGTGCGCGGCCGCTGGCTGCCGGAGCCCGAGATCCAGGCGCGGCTGGCGGCGATCGCGGCACGACACCGGCAGTGACGGCGCGGGCATGAACTGGCGACTGACGCTCGAGTACCTGCTCACGCTGGCCGGCGCCTTCGCCCTCGCGGTCCCGATCGGCTGGGAGCGCGAGGGCGCGTCGCGCGGCGCGGGGCTGCGCACCTTCCCGCTGGTCGCGGCCGCGAGCTGCGCCTTCGTGCTGCTCGGCCGCTCGTTCACGGGCGACACGAGCGAGCCGCACGCGGACGCGCACGCGCGCCTGATCGCGGGGCTGATGCAGGGGATCGGCTTCATCGGCGGCGGCGCGATCCTCAAGAGCCGGCAGCGCGTGCACGGCACCGCCACCGCCGCCGGCATCTGGATGACGGGCGCGCTGGGCGCCGCGGCGGGCCACGGGCGCTGGGAGCTGGCGATCGTGGCGTCGCTGATGACGTTCGCGACGCTGCGCTGGCTGACGCGCATCGAGCGGCGCTTCACGCGGCGCGACGGGAGCGGAGCGGCGGAGGACGGAACGGCGGAGGACGGAAGGGCGGACGACGACGAGGCGTGAGACGGTGAGGCGGATGCCGCGAGCTCCGAACTCGCAGCCGCCGCCGTTCCGTCTCACGCCGTCGCGTTCTCCGCGTCACCGCTCTCCGCCGTTCCGCCCTCCGCGTCACCGCGCACGACCCAGCCGAGCGCGACGCCGCCCACGTACGTGCCCAGCGCGGTGGCCAGCGACAGCAGGAACGGCGCGGTCGCGCCGGCCGCGTTCGCGGCGAGGTACGACACCGTGCCCGCGATCAGCGTCGCCGCCGCGGTCCGCGGGCCGCCGAGCGACGTGAAGAGCGCGAAGCAGACGGTGACGAGCGCGCCCGCGCTCCCGAACGCCGACGCCTGCTCCACCAGCGCGAACACGCCCTCGGCGCGCAGCGCGAGCAGGTACGCCGCGGCGCCGAACGCCAGCACGCCGAGGCGCGCGACGCGCACCTTGCGCGCCTCGTCGGTGATGCCGAGCAGCGGCACGACGAGGTTGTGCGACATCAGCCCCGACGACACCAGCAGCGTGCTGTCGACGGTGGAGAGGATGGCGGAGATGATGCCGCCGGCGAAGATCGCGAAGCCGACGGTCGGGAGCAGCCGCTGCGCGACGGTGGGCAGCAGCGCCTCCGCGTCGACGAGGCCGGGCGCCAGCGTCGCGCCCACGAGGCCGACGAACACCGGGATCAGCCCCACGCTCACGTACAGCGCGCCCGCGGCGAGCGACGAGTTGCGCGCGACCGCGGGCGTGCGCGTGGCGATCACGCGGCCCACGAGCTCCGTCGCGATCACCGAGCCGCACACCGGGATCGCCCACGCCTCGGCCACCTCCAGCCAGGGCGGCGCGACCGCGGGCGCGGCGAGCGCGCGCGCCTGGCGCGCCGCCTCCAGCGCCGCCGGCACCGCGTCGAGCCCGCCCAGCGCCATGACGACCGCGACGCCGACGACGGAGAGGCCGACGATGAGCAGCACGCCCTGGATCAGGTCCGTCGTCGCGTCGGCCAGCAACCCGCCGAACGCCGTGTAGAGGATCGTGAAGCCCGCGGCGACGGCGATCGCGCTCTCGACGTTCAGCGTCGGCGCGGCGGTCGAGAGCACCGTGCCGAACGCGCGCACCTGCGCGGCGGCCCAGAGGATCGAGCTGGGGATGAGGATGACCGCCGCCAGCCGCTCGACGCCCACCGAGTAGCGCTCGCGGAACAGGTCGGCCAGCGTCGTCAGCCGCCGACGCCAGAGCGGCACCGCGAACACGAGGCCCATCAGGATCAGGCACAGCCCGTAGCCGAACGGCTCGGCCGACGCGATCGACAACCCCTCGCGGTACGTCGTGCCGGCGGAGCCGATCATCGTCTCGGCGCCGAACCAGGTCGCGAAGGTCGAGAAGATCGCCAGCGGATAGCCGAGCTGCCGGCCGGCGATCAGGTAGTCCGACTCGTCGGCGATGCGGCGCGAGACCCAGACGCCGATGCCGAGCTGCAGGACCATGTAGACGAGCAGTGCGGCGAGCGTGCCGGACATCGGGGGGCGGTGGGGCGGAGGACGGAACGGCGGAGGACGGAGAAGCGGAGGACGAAACGGCGTGAGACGGTGGGGCGGAAGCCCTCGGCCCGAAGCCGGGATCGTCCGCCCTTCCGGTTCACGCTCCATCGTCTCCCGCCGTTCCG
>CBHYLO010000162.1:0-8493 GCA_966128675.1 uncultured bacterium
TACCGCCTCATCAAGGGCGTGCCGGGCCGCTCGTACGGCCTCTCGATCGCGCAGCGGCTCAACATGCCGGTGCACATCGTCGAGCGCGCGGTCGAGCGCATCCCCAAGGGCGAGCGCGACGTCGACGCGCTGCTCGCGGAGCTGGAGAAGCGCGAGACGGAGCTGGCCGATCGCGAGAAGCTCGCCGATGAGCTGATCGAGAGCGGCAGGGCGCGCGCGCAGCGGCTGGCCGACCGCGAGAAGGCGGTGCGGGAGCGCGAGCGCACGGCCGAGAAGCAGGCGCGCCAGGAGGCGCGCAAGTACCTGCTCGACGCGCGGAAGGAGATCGACCGCACGCTCAAGGAGCTGAAGCAGGGCGCGGCCGACGCGGTCGAGGAGCAGGCGAAGGACGCGCGCCGCAAGGTCGAGGAGCTGGCCGCGCGCCAGGGCGAGCATCTCGACCGGCTGTCGCGCGAGGAGCGCAACGTCGCGGTGCGGCAGGCGCACCAGTCGAAGCCCGGCGGCCCGTCCGCGCCGCGTGAGGAGATCGCCGCCGGCGACACGGTCGAGGTGGGGACGCTCGGCGGGAAGCTCGGCAAGGTCGTCGAGCGGCGCGGCCGCGACGCCGTCGTCACGGTGGGCGTCATGAAGCTCACGGTGCCCGTCAAGACGCTCGTGCGCAGCAAGCAGCAGATGCCCAAGGCCGAGGTGTTCGTGCCGGCGATGCTCGACGCGGCCGACGTGTACCACTCGGGCGAGGTGGACCTGCGCGGCCTGCGCGTCGACGAGGTCGACGGCTTCCTGCTGTCGTCCATCGACCAGGCGGTGCGCGCGGACCGCCGCGAGATCCGCATCATCCACGGCAAGGGCACGGGCGCGGTGCGCGAGCGCGTCGTCGAGCTGCTGCGCAAGGAGACGCGCGCGAAGTCGTTCCGCATGGGGCTGTGGAACGAGGGGGGCGCGGGCGTGACGGTCGTGGAGCTCGAGTGAGCGTGACCCGCGCTCCGCGGACCGCCCGGCGCCCGGCGCTCGGCGCTCGGCCCGTTCGCGCGCCGCGCCCGGGCGGGGCCGGGCGCGCGCCCCGCCCCCCCGAGCGCCGCGTCGCGCGGAGGATCGTGCTCTCATGATCCCTCCCGAGAGCATCGACCGCGTGCGCGAGGCCGCCGACATCCTCGAGATCGTCGGCGAGCACGTGAAGCTCAAGCGCTCGGGCAGCGACTTCCGCGGGCCGTGCCCGTTCCACGGCGGGAAGAACCCCAACTTCTCCGTCTCGCCCAAGCGCAACGCGTACTACTGCTTCAAGTGCCACGCGAGCGGCGACGCCATCGGCTTCGTGCGCGAGCACCTCGGCATGGATTTCGTCGAGGCGGTGCGCTACGTCGCCGCGCGCGCGGGCGTCGAGGTGCAGGAGACGCGCGCCGCGCGCGGCCCCGAGGAGAAGGATCCGCGCGAGCCGCTGTGGGAGGCGATGAACGCCGCCGCGGAGATCTTCCGCGAGGCGCTGTGGGACGACGCCGAGGCGCAGGTCGCGCGTGCCTACCTCGCGTCGCGCGGCATCGAGCGCGAGCAGGCGGACCGCTTCACGCTCGGCTACGCGCCGCGCGAGGGGAAGTGGATCGAGCGGCTGCGCGCGCTCGGGCACGACGACGCGCGGCTGCTGGAGGTCGGGCTGCTCGTGGCGCGCGACGACGGCAGCCCGCCGCGCCCGCGCTTCCGCGGCCGCCTCATGTTCCCGATCCACGACGGCAGCAGCCGCGTGATCGCGTTCGGCGGGCGCGTGCTGGGCGAGGGCGAGCCGAAGTACCTCAACAGCCCGCAGGGCACGCTGTTCGACAAGGGACGCCAGCTCTACGGGCTGTCGTGGGCGAAGCATCCCATCCGCAAGTCGGACCGCGTGCTCGTCGTCGAGGGCTACTTCGATGCGATCCGCCTCTCGCTCGCGGACATCGACGAGACGGTGGCGCCGCTCGGCACCGCGCTCACGGAGTCGCAGGCGGCGCTGCTGGGCAAGCTGACGAAGAACGTCTTCCTGCTCTACGACAGCGACGAGGCGGGGCTCAAGGCGACCTTCCGCGCGGGGCTGGAGCTGCTGCGCCTGGGCATCTCGGCGCGCGTCGTGACGCTGCCCGAGGGCGAGGACCCGGACACGTACGTGCGCGCGCACGGGCCCGACCGCCTGGAGCACGCGCTCGCGCAGGGCGTCGACATCCTGGAGCGCCAGATCCAGCTGCTGGAGCGGCGCGGCTGGTTCGCGGAGCTGCACCGCAAGCGGCGCGCGATCGACAAGCTGCTGCCGACGCTGCGCGCCGCGGCCGATCCGGTGACGCGCGAGCTCTATCTGTCGCGCGTCGCCGAGGTCGCGGGGATGGACCGCGAGGTGCTGCAGCGCGAGGTCGAGCACGAGGAGCGGCGCCCCGGCACCAGCGTCGCCGCCGCGTCGCCCGAGGCGCCGCCGCAGCAGCACGTGGCCGAGCGCGGGCGCGGCGGCTGGGGGCGCGACCGGTGGCGCGAGCCCGAGGCGCCCGCGCCGCACCCCGACGACACGACGCCCGAGGTCACCTTCGTCGAGCCGCCGCGCCCGCGCGACGACTTCAAGCGCCGCTGGGACAACGACCGTCGCAAGGGGAAGTACCGCCGCGAGGAGGACTGGAAGAGCTCCCTCGCCGTGCCGCGCGTCGCGCCCACGGGCGCGGTGCTGCGCGCGGAGGGGCAGCTGATCCGCGCGATGGTGCAGGAGCGCGACCTGGTCGAGGCCGTCGCGGAGAAGTGGCCGCCCGAGAGCTTCAACCGGACCGAGTGGCGCCTCGTCTTCGAGCGGCTGCTGGACGCCCCCGACCAGCCGCTCGACGCGCTCGCGCAGACGCTGCCGGCGGACGTCGTCGCCGCGCTCGACCGCCTGCTCGACCTGCCGGATCCCGACCCGTTCCACACGGTGCAGGGCTGGGTGAGCCGCCTGCAGGCGATGGCGCTGGACCAGGAGAAGGAGCGGCTCATCGCCCAGCTGCCCACGCTCGACGAGGCCGCGAAGGACGGCGTGACGGTGCGGATCCGCGAGCTGCAGGAGGAGCGGGCGGCCCTCTCCAAGCACTTCTCGCGCGTCGGGCCACGGCTGAATCCGTGAGCCGCCGGTTGGCAGCGCTCCGCGCGGGTATGCATCTTCCCGTGGCGGGAAGGCCGACGACCCTGACGGAGGACCAGCCGTGAACGACCAGCTCGACGCGCTCCTCGCCCTGCAGACCGCCGACGACGGGATCCAGGCGCTCGAAGGACGCCTGGCGGCACTCTCGCCGCGACTCGGCCGACTCGACGCCGAGCGCCAGGCGGCCGACAAGGCGGTCGCCAGCGCCCAGGCCGCCCTGGAGCGCGAGAGCGAGCGCCACGCGCACCTCAGCGAGCGCGCCGGCGAGTTCCGGCGCATGAACGAGCGCGCCGTGGGCCAGCTCGACCTCGTCCGCAAGGCGCGCGACGCCTCGGCCGCCGGCGCGCAGGTGGACGTCACGCGGCGCGCCCTCGCCGACGCGGAGTCGGAGCTGCACGCCGCCGGCCAGCGGCTCGCCACCCTGCAGTCGACGCTGGACTCCGCGCAGCAGCGCACCGGCTCCATCGACGCCGAGCAGGCGCCGGCGCGCGACGAGCTGCGCGTGGAGCGCGAGGCCATCGACCGCGAGCTCGCCGACGCGCGCGCCGCGCGCGCGGGGCTGGCGCGCGTGGTCGAGCCGCGGCTGCTGATGAAGTACGAGCGCGTGCGCGGGCGCCGGCACGGCCCGGCCGTCTTCCCGCTGCACCACTTCACGTGCGGGAACTGCGACACGGCGATCCCGACGCAGCGCCGCGCGGGGATGGCGGCGGGGAACATCGAGGTGTGCGAGTCGTGCGGGGTGCTGCTCTACGCCGCGCCGGCCACCGCCTCGGCGGGCGGCGCGCACTGACGCGGACGGCGCGCGTGCGCTCCGCGGACCCGCGGTGCGGTGCGCGCGCCTGTTCGCTCCCCACCGCGCGGCCTAGATTGCGCGCGTGACCGCCCCGACCGTAGCCGCTGCTCCCGTCCGCCGACGCGCCCGTCCGGCGGCCCGCTGGGTTCTCACGCCGCCCGCGGATCCCGCGATCGTCGCGGCGCTCGTGCAGGACCTGCGGCTGCCCGACGCGGTGAGCCGGCTGCTCGCGGCGCGCGGCTATCGCGCCGGCGACGCCGTCCGGCGCTACCTGCGCCCCCGACTCGACCAGCTGCACGCGCCCGACCGCCTCGACGGCATCCGCGCGGCCGCCGACCGTCTGGCGGAGGCCGTGCGGCGCGGCGAGACGGTGCTCGTGCACGGCGACTACGACGTCGACGGCATGACGTCCACCGCGCTGATGACGCGCGTGCTGCGCGCGGTGGGCGGGAAGGTCGTGCCGTTCATCCCGCACCGCCTGCGCGACGGCTACGACCTCACCGACGCCGGCGTCCGCGCCGCGGTGGACGCGGGCGCGCAGGTCGTGCTGACGTGCGACTGCGGCACGAGCGCGCACGGGCCGGTGGGCGCGCTCTGCGCCGCGGGGATCGACGTCATCGTCAGCGACCACCACCTGCCCGGCCACGGGCGCGGCGCGCCCGCGTGCTTCGCGGTGCTGAACCCGAACCTGCCGGAGAGCGACTACCCCGAGGCGGACCGCGGCCTCTGCGCCGCCGGCGTCGCGTTCAAGCTGGCGCTGGCGCTCGTGCAGGCGCTCGGCGTCAACGACGCGATCGTGTGGAAGCAGCTCGACCTCGTCGCGCTGGCGACCATCGCCGACATCGCGCCCCTGAAGGGCGAGAACCGCGTGCTCGCGCGCTACGGCCTCAAGCTGCTGGCCGAGTCGCAGAACGCGGGGCTGCGCGCGCTCGTGCGGGCCTCGGGCCTCGACGGCAAGCCGCTCACGGCGGGCCGCGTCGGCTTCATCCTCGCGCCGCGCCTCAACGCCGTCGGGCGGCTGGGCCACGCGCTGCGCGGCGTCGAGCTGCTGACGACCGACGACGAGCACGTCGCGCACGCGATCGCGCGCGAGCTGGAGGAGCTCAACCGGCAGCGGCAGGAGCTCGACCGCGCGACGCTCGACGAGGCGCGCCGGCAGGTCGACCGCCTGGACCTCGACGCGACCTACGGGCTCGTGCTCGCGGGCGAGAAGTGGCATCCGGGCGTCATCGGCATCGTCGCCTCGCGCATCGTCGAGGAGACCGCGCGGCCCGCGGTGCTCGTGGCGCTGGAGGACGGCGTCGGGAAGGGGAGCGGCCGCTCGATCGCGCGCTTCGACCTGCACGCCGCGCTCACCGAGTGCGACGCGGACGGGCTGTTCCAGCGCTTCGGCGGCCACCGCGCGGCGGCCGGCATCACCATCGCCGCCGACCGCATCGAGCGCTTCGCGCAGCGGTTCGACGAGGTGGCGCGCGCGCGCCTGACGCCCGAGGACCTCGTGCCCGAGCTGCGCGTGGACCTCGAGCTGCCCATCGAGGAGGTCACCGAGGACCTCGAGGCGATGCTGCGGCACTTCGAGCCGCACGGCATGGGCAACGCCGCGCCGGTGCTGGTCGCGCGCGACGTCGAGCTGGGCGCGACGCCCAAGCGTGTCGGCGAGGACGGCGTGCGGCTGAAGCTGCGGCGCGCCGACGGCCGCGAGCTGGACGCGATCGGCTGGGGCCTCGCGCAGCGGGCCGAGGGGCTGCTGCCGGGCATGCGCGTGGATGCGGCGTTCCGCCTGGAGCGCGACGAGTTCCGCGGCGTGAGCCGGCTGCAGGCGCGGCTCGCCGACGTGGTGCCGGCGCGCGGCGGGCCGCTCGCCGTCCGCGGCGGCTGACCCGCGCGTGCGCATCGTCGCCGGCCGCTGGCGCGGCCGCACCATCGACGCCCCGAAGGACTCGCGCGTGCGGCCCACCGCCGACCGCGTGCGGGAGGCGTGGCTCAGCATCGTCTCGGCCGACGTCGCGGACGCGCGCGTGCTCGACCTGTTCGCGGGCTCGGGCGCGCTCGGGCTGGAGGCGCTGTCGCGCGGCGCGGCGAGCGCCGACTTCGTCGAGCTCAACCCGCCCTCGCTCCGCACCCTCGGCGCCAACATCGCGAAGCTCGGCGCCGGCGACGTCGCCCACGTCCGGCGCGGGGACGCGCTGCGCTTCGTGGAGGCGTTGCCCGCCGGGGCCTACGACCTCGCGTTCGCGGACCCGCCGTACGCGCACGACGCCGCGGTGCGCGTGGCCGAGCGCTGGCTCGCGGTGCCGTTCGCGCAGGTGCTGGGCGTCGAGCACTCGTCGCGCATCGCGCTCCCCGACGGCGGCGACACGAGAACGTACGGCGACACCGCGATCACGATCTACCGGAACGGCTAGGCTGCGCACTGCGGGCTGCGGATCGTACGGCCGCTCGGGACGCGCTGTCGTCGAATCCGCAGTCCGCAGCCCGCAGCTCACGGCACGAGCACACCAGGCCCCCGAGTATCCATGAGAACCGCCATCTACGCCGGCAGCTTCGATCCGGTCACGCTCGGGCATCTCGACCTGATGCAGCGCACCCTGGAGTTCGTCGACCGGCTGGTGATCGGCGTCGCGGTGAACTCGACCAAGCAGCCCGCCTTCACGCTCGAGGAGCGCGCCACGCTGGTCCGCGACGCCCTCGGCGACGTGGCGGCCGGGGACGCGCCGCGCGTCGAGGTGCGGCACTTCCAGGGGCTGCTCGTGGACTTCGCGCGCGACGTCGGCGCGACGCTCTCCGTGCGCGGGCTGCGCGCCGTGGCGGACTTCGAGTACGAGTTCCAGATGGCGCTCATGAACCGGCACCTCGCCCCGGCGCTGGAGACGGTCTTCCTCGTGCCGTCGGTCGACACGACCTTCATCAGCTCGAGCCTCGTGCGCGAGGTGGCGCGGCTCGGCGGCAACGTGGACGCGCTCGTCCCGCCCAACGTCGCCGCGGCGCTGCGCGCGCGCTTCCCGCAGTGAGCGCGGGCCTCGACTTCCTGGCGGACGTCCGCGCGCGCGCCGCCGTCGCGCGCCGCCGCATCGCGTTCGCCGAGACCGCCGACCCGCGGACGCAGGCGGCGATCGACGCGCTGCTCGCCGACGGCATCGTCCGGCCGTGGCTCGTCGTCGATCGCGCGGATGCCGCGCTGTCCGCCGCGCGCCTGGCCGGCTGGCAGGCCGCCGGCGCGGAGATCGTCGACGTGGCCGATCCCGCGGTGCGGGAGCGCGTCGTCGCGCTGCTGCTGGCGCGCCGCGCCGCGAAGGGGCTCACCGCGGAGACGGCGCGGGCGCTGGCGGCGCGGGCGCTCTACGTCGCCGACGCGCTGGTCGCCCTCGGCGACGTCGACGGGTGCGTGGCGGGCGCGGTGCACACGACGGCGGACGTCATCCGCGCCGCGCTCTGGTGCGTCGGGCCGGCGTCCGGCGTGCGTACGGTGTCGAGCGCGTTCTACATGGTGGTGCCGCCGTTCCGCCACGACGGGCCGGAGGTGCTGACGTTCACCGACTGCGCGGTGGTGCCGTATCCGTCGGCGGAGCAGCTGGCGGACATCGCGGTGGCGGCCGCCGCGGACCGGCGCCGGATCGTCGGCGACGCCCCACGAGTGGCGCTGCTCTCCTTCTCGACGCGCGGCAGCGGCGGGGAGGGCGCGAGCATCGCGCTGGTGCGCGAGGCGCTGGCTCGGGTGCGGGCCCTCGCGCCCGAGCTCGCGGTGGACGGAGAATTGCAAGGAGACGCCGCGCTCATCCGGGCGGTGGCGGAGCGCAAGGCCCCGGGCAGCCCGGTCGGGGGGGAGGCGAACGTCCTGGTCTTCCCCTCGCTCGACGCGGGCAACATCGCGTACAAGCTCGTGCAGCGTCTGGCCGGCGCGGCCGCCATCGGGCCGATCGTCCAGGGGCTCGCGCGCCCGTGCAGCGATCTCTCCCGCGGAGCCGTGCCGGATGACATTATCAACGTCGCCGCGATCACCGCGTTGCAGGCGGGGGAGCTCCCCGCGGCGCGGGCCACGCGGCCCGACTTCTAAAGACCACGCTGGACACACACGGTGCGCACACGGGGCGACCGGGAGACCGACTCATGAGCTTCCAGATGCATCGCGAAGGCGACGTCACGGTGGTGGATGTGGAGGGGCAGCTCATCGTCGGCAATCGGCAGGAGCTGAAGCAGAAGGTGCTGGACGAGCTGGAGCGCGGCGAGCGGAAGTTCCTGATCGACTTCAGCCAGACGGGCTACATCGACAGCTCGGGGCTGGGCGTGCTGGTCTCGCTCTCCAAGAAGATCCGCGAGCAGGGCGGCGAGCTGCGGCTGGCGAACCTCAATGACGACCTGAAGACGCTCTTCGAGCTGACGAAGCTCGACACGCTCTTCCAGATCGCCGAGACGCGCGAGCGCGCGCTCGACAGCTTCTGACGCAGCCGTCGTGACGCGCTGGAACCGACGTCGCCCGTGAGCGCGCGCCGCGCCGCGGGCGGCGGGGGGGGGGGGCCGGGGGCGCCCCGCCCCCCCCCCCCCCCCCCCCCGCCCCCCGGCGGGGGCCGCCCACCCCCCCCCC
>CBHYLO010000163.1:0-8492 GCA_966128675.1 uncultured bacterium
CGGCCGCGCCCGACGCGGCGGGCCGCGACCGCGGCATGATGTCCGGCTGCCGCAGCGGCGTCAGCGGGCCCCGTCCGTCCGACGGGATGTGGTCCGCGCCGCGCAGGTCCTGGATGCCCTGCAGCGCCGTGTCCGACGGCAGCGCCGTCTGCCACGGTCCCGCGAAGCCCCAGAGCGCCGGGTAGTCCTTCGCCATCTGCGCGCCGGCCAGCGGCTTGTGCAGCCCGTTGTGGCAGGTCGCGCACCCCGCCTTCGGCGCGTCACCGTGCGCGCCCAGCCGGATCGGCGGCAGCACGGTGCCCAGCCCCGCGACGTACTCGGTGTTGAGGTACCGCGTCATCCGCAGCCCGTACTGCGCCGTCACGCGCTTGGTCCCCGCGTCCTGCCACGTCGCCCACGAGCGCGAGTTGTGGCAGAAGCCGCAGTTCACCCCGAGCGAGTTCGACACGTTGATCATCGCCGCGTAGGTGTACTCGGTCTGCTTGATGGACGACCGGTTCGCCGCCGTCGGGAGCGCCTGGTTGGTCTGCACGCGCAGGTCCGACTTGTCGAGGTACGCCCGCAGGTACTGGTTCTGGTCGGTGAAGTGCCAGAGCCCCGCCCGCGGCACCGGTGCGCCCATGTGGCACGTGTAGCAGGTGACGCCCGTCTGCCCGACGTGCGACCGCCAGTTGCTGTTGATGTCGCGCGTCATCTGCAGCATGCGGCGCGCGGTCACCTTGGTGTACTTCTCGTCCGACGCGTAGTTGGCGCCGTTGTGGCAGTACAGGCAGCCCGCGTTCGCGCCCGTCTTGGGCGCGACCCACTCGTTCAGCGCGAGCATGGTGCGCGTGAACTCGCCCGCGCTGACGTCGGTGAGCACCTGCACGTTCTGCCACTGCCCCGGCGGCGTCGCCGGCGCCGGCGGCAGCGCCGTCGGCACCGGCGTGCGCGTCAGGCGCACGCGCTGCAGGTCCGGGTCGGTCACGATCTCCATCCCGGTGCCGCGGTAGCCCACCTGCGCGGTGTGCTTGGCGCCCGGCTCGCACGCCGTCACTCCCGCGAGCGTGAGCGCGGCCAGCAGCGCGCCGGCCCAGCGATGCGGCGCGCTCATGGCGTCCTCCGGGGCGGCGTCGTGCGCGTCGAGTCCGCGCGCGGCGTGGCGGGCACCGTGGGCCGCGGCGCGATGCCCGTGCGCGCTTGGGGGTAGCCCGGCACCGGCGCGCCCGCGGGTGCGGGCGGCGAGCCGCCCGGCGCGGCCGGCGCGGCGCCCATCGGCACGGCCGGCTGGCCGCTCCCCGGCGTCACCGTGCGCGGCGCGGCGCCCTGATCGAGCCCGCCCGACTGCGTCGCGCTGCCGCTCGGCATCTGCCCCGCGGCCGGGCTGTTGAGCGCCGGCGGCTGCGGCACCGGCGTCTCCTGCTGCCGCCGGATCTCGACCGCGCCCTCGCCACGCGTCGCGCCCGGGAACTGCGCGCTCGGCGTGCCGAAGTACTGGCCGCGCAGGTCCTCGAGCTTCTGCGGCGCGACCTGGATGGCCGCCGGATAGCTCGGCACCAGGCCGTGCTTCTGGCCCCACAGGTACCAGTTGTCCACCGCGGTGCCGGTGAGCAGGATGCCGATGGCGCCGGTGAACGTCGTCAGGAACGCGAACCACCACGCCCAGCGGTGGATCGACTCCATCGTCGCGTTCCAGCCCATGCACCACCGCCAGAACAGCTGCGAGCGCTCGGCGCCCGTGCCGCGGTCGGTGATCTGCTCGATCTCGCGCTCGGCGCCCAGGCGGCTGGCCGCGAGGATGGTCGCGCCGTGCATCGCGAACAGCAGCGTCGATCCGTACAGGAACGCGATCGACAGCATGTGGAACGGGTTGTAGAACAGGTTCCCGTAGCGGATGCTGAACGCCGCCGTCCAGTCGAGGTGCGGCAGGATGCCGAACGGCACCGCCTCGCCCCAGCTCCCCATCAGCAGCGGCCGGATGAAGCCGAGCGACAGGTACAGGAAGATCGCCGACGCGAACGCCCACGGCAGGTGCGTCCCCATGCCGAGCGCGCGCGCGCGCCGGTACGTGCGCACCCACCAGAGCAGGATCGACACGGTGAGGAAGAAGCCGGCCATCAGCCACCACCCGCCGTGCTGCAGCGGCGGGATCGACAGGCCGTAGCTCGGCGCCGGCGGGTCGAGCGCGAGCCAGGGCAGCTTGCGCACGAACTGGAGCGGGTTCCAGTGCACCTGCGCGAGCATGTTCAGGCCGATGATCTCGAACGCGACGAAGCCGCACATCAGCGAGGCGACGCCCGTCCACCCGAGGAAGATCGGCCCGACCTGCGCGTCGCCGATCTTCCCCAGCCAGTAGCTGAAGCCGGGCGCGGCCTGCCGCACCCAGGTGCGCTGCTCGATCGGCACGCCCCAGTCGGGCGCGGTGCGGACCTGCACGCGCGTGAACAGGTTCTGATACTCGATGCCGCGACCGGCGCGTGGCGGCGCGGGGGCGGCGGCCGCGGACGGCCGGGTGAGGGTGGCCATGGGGTCCTCAGCGCCAGATGGGGAGGTTGAGCCACCAGTCCCACCACTCGGGCCAGCCGCGCGTCCAGAGCGGGCCGCTCACGACGATGCACAGGGCGCTGAAGATCCCCGCGCCGAGCGAGAGGGCGAGCCCCAGCCGGTGGATGCCGATCGCGCCGATCGAGTAGCCGAGCAGGTCGCGGAAGAAGCTGTTCTCGTGCTCACTCGTGCGAACCGCCTCGCCCTTCTTCGGGTTCACCGACGAGAGGATGAGCGACCCGTGCATCGCGAGCGCGAGCGTCGTGGTGAAGAACAACGTCACCGCGATCATGTGCAGCGGGTTGTAGTGGAAGTGCAGGTACTGGTACCCGACGTTCGACACCCAGTCGAGATGGCTCAGGATCCCGTACGGGAAGCCGTGCCCCCACGCGCCGAGCAGCACGGGCCGGATGACGACCAGCGTGACGTACGCGAGGACGGCGACGCCGTACGCGAACGGGATGTGCAGCCCCATGCCGAGCTTGCGCGCGATCTCGACCTGCCGCAGCGCCCACGAGACGAAGGCGCCGATGGCGGAGATCGTGATCAGCTGCCACAGTCCCCCCTCGCGGAGCGGGGCGAGGCCGAGGCCGTACTTGAGGTCGGGCGGGGCGATGCTGATCTGCCACAGGTTCCAGGTCGGGCCGATGGCCGCGCCCCAGACGCACAGCAGCGTCCCGACGACGATGAAGAACACGGACGTGACGCCGAAGAAGCCGACGTAGAACGGGCCGACCCAGAAGTCGAACAGGTCGCCGCCGATCAGCGTGCCGCCTCGAACGCGATACTTGGCCTCGAAACTCAGCATGGCCATCGCGGGGGATCCTCCCGTTGTACTCCCGTGAGGGGGCCGGGCCGACGGCAGAGGACTTGCCCCCTGTCGCCGGTCACGGTCTGCCGGTCGCGGCGGCGCCCGACGCGCGGGCGCGCGCCGCGCGGGCACCCGGGGTCGGATCCCCGGGCACCCACCGGCCGGCGCGCGCCTAGCGTCCGCCGGGCAGCGGCGACATCTCCGCTGCCGAGGCGCGACTGCCCGCGTCGAGCCAGTTGTAGCGGTTCGTGCTGAGCAGGATGAAGTGGATCACCAGCGCGAGCACGAACAGGAACGTGAACAGCGCGAGCAGCGTCCGCCGCGGGTCGAAGATCATCCAGATGCGATGCACGACCTCCTCCTAGCGTGGGACGTGATAGGCGACCGTCGTCGGCGCACTCGCGGCCGGCGCCGTCTGGCTCGTGCGCACCTCGTAGCCCGCGACGCCCGGGATCCAGGGGCGCCACTGCCACACGGCGTAGTGCGCCACCGCGGCGATGGCCGTGAAGCCGAGGAAGCCCATGATGAAGGCGCGGTGGAAGCCGCGCGCCTCGTCCTCGGACAGCATCGGCGGGCCGGCGGGCCGCGAGTCGGCGTAGGCGCCGTACGCGGGCGACGTCGGGCGCGGGGTGGGGGGATCGGTCATCGGGAGACCCTCCGGAGCGGAGCGGGTGCCGGGCCGCGCGCAGCCCCCGCTGCGCGCGACGCCGGCGCGCGTGGCCGCGTGGCGAGTCCACGCCGCCGGAACACCAGCGCGACCGGGCACGGCGCGCCGGTCGGGGGGCGATGATGCCGCCACACACCGCGCCCGCGCTCGCGGGACCCGAGTGGGCGGCGTGGCGCGACCGCTGGCCGAACGCCGGCGCGAGTCGCTTCGTGGAGGCCGACGGCCTCCGCTGGCACGTGCAGGTGGCCGGCGACGGGCCGGTGCTCCTGCTGCTGCACGGCGCCGCGGGCGCGACGCACGCGTGGCGCGACGTCCTGCCGCCGCTGGCCGCGCGCTACACCGTCGTCGCGCCCGACCTGCCGGGGCACGGCTTCACCGGCGCGCCGCGCGACGCGCAGCTCACCATCGGCGGCATGGCGCGCGCGGTCGCCGCGCTGCTCGACGCGCTCGGCGTCCGGCCGGCGCGCGTCGTCGGGCACTCCGCCGGCTCGGCGGTGCTGCTGCGCATGGCGCTCGACGGCGCGCTTCCCGACGCGGCGCTGCACGTGGGGATCAACGCCGCCCTCGTCACGCCGCCGCCGGCCGCCGCCGCGCTCTCCAGCTCCATCCTCGGCGCGCTGTTCACGGGGCCGGGGCTCGCGCGCCTGATCGCGCAGGTCGCGCCGCACGCCGCGCTCACCGAGGCGCTGCTGCGCAGCACCGGATCGCGCCTGGACGACGCGATGATCGCCTGCTACGAGGCGCTGGTCGGGAGCCCCGCGCACGTCCGCCACGCGCTCACCATGATGGCGCAGTGGGACGTCCCCGCCCTGCTGCGCGACCTGCACGCGCTGCGGCTGCCGTCGCTGCTGCTGGTCGGCGACGACGACCGCTGGATCCCGCCGTCGCAGATCGCGCGCGTGCTGCCCTTCGTCCCGGGCGCGCGCATCGAGCGCGTGCCCGGGCGCGGGCACCTGATGCACGAGGAGGCCGGCGGCGCGATCGCCGCGCGCATCCTGCGCGAGCCCTGAGCGGCGCGGCGCGGCCGTCACGTCCCGATCCCCGCGAGCGCGCGCCGCGACGCCAGCACGTGGTCGCGCGTCACGCGCTCGTCACCCAGCTCGCGCGCGTCGCGCTCGGCGGCGTCGCGCAGGCGCTTGGCGGCGGAGATGCGCACGAGCACCGGCTGCGCCTCGCACAGCTCGTCGAGCGCCGCCCGCGCGTCGTCGGCCCACGGCAGCTCGCGGTGCGGCCGCGCCGGCGTGGCGTCGATCCGGTCGAGCTCCGTGCCCAGCGGGAGGATGTGGAACAGCGCGTCGAACAGCTGGTTGCACACCTCCTGGAGCAGGTACGTCGCCCCCGCGTACCCCATGAACGGCGTGCCCGTGTGCCGGCGCACGATCGCCCCCGGGAACGACGCCGGCACCCACGTGGCCCGCCCCCCCGCCTCCCCGAGTAACAGCCGCTCGTTGTAGCTGCCGACCTGTTTGAGCGGCGGCGTCCCGGGGAGGGCGCGGCGCACCGCGGCGTTGTCGGGCTTCACGCCGGCGCGCCGCGCGACGCTGAACGTGCACGGCATCCCCATCTCGTCCTCGAGGAAGTGGCGGATCCCGCGCGCGTGCGTCTCGCTGGCGACGATCGCGAAGCTCGCCGTCCCGAAGAAGTCCTGCGTCACCGACCGCCACAGGTCCCACAGCGGCTTGACGGTCGTGTGCTTCTCGCGCTCGATGAACGGCTCCGGGTCGAGGCCCAGCAGCGCGCCGAGCGACCGCAGGAAGCCCGTCGTCGAGTGGAGGCCGATCGGCGCCTGCAGGTACGGAACGCCGAGGTCCTCGCAGAGCATGCGCCCGAACTCGCGGTACATGCAGACGTTGACGTCCGCGTCCACGAGCCGCGGCACGTCCGCCAGGTGCGCGCCCAGCGGGAACGCGAGGTTCACCTCGGCGCCGATCCCCTCGACCAGGCGGCGAATCTCCGCGAGGTCCGAGTGCGTGTTGAAGTAGCCGTACGTCGGGCCGACGATGTTGACGCGCGGCCGCTCGCCGGGCGCGCGCTCGCGGCGCTTCGGCCGCACGCCCTTCTTCAGGCCGTACTCCGTCCACAGCCAGTAGATGGCGCGGTTGGCCGCCTGCCACTGGTCCTCGTCGATCGTGCGCGGCAGGAAGCGCTGGATGCCCGTGCCCTCGGGCGTCACGCCGCCGCCGATCATCTCCGCGATGGAGCCGGTGACGACGACGCTCGGCTGCGTCGGGTCGAGCGTGCGGTGCGCGCGCCGCATCGCGCCCTCGGTGCCGGTCTGCCCCAGCTCCTCCTCGCCGAGCCCCGTGACGACGATCGGCAGCTCGTGCGGCGGCAGCGCGTCGGTGTAGTGCAGCACCGACGTCACCGGCAGGTTCTCGCACCCCACCGGGCCGTCGATCACGACCTGCAGCCCCTTGATGGCCGTGAAGACGTACACGGCGCCCCAGTAGCCGCCGGCGCGGTCGTGGTCGAGGATCAGCGCCATCAGACCATCTCCTCCGCGCGGCGCTGGCGCGCGAGCTTGGCCAGCTGGCGCTCGTAGTGCTCGCGGAACTCGGGGCGGTCGCGCGGCACGTCCGCCCACACGCCCGCCGCGTGCCCGGCCCCGACGCCGCCGAAGAACGCGTCCATCGCGTCGAAGCGCGCCCGGTTCGCGATCGCGGCGTTCACCACCTGCGCCAGCGCGCCCGCGCCCGCGGGCCCCATCAGCGGGCGCGCCGAGATCAGGTTCGTGAAGTAGAGCGCGGGGATCGCGCGCTCCTTCGCCGCCTGCACCACCGGCGTCGTGCCGATCGCGAGGTCGGGCTGCCACTCCGCTATCGCCGCCAGGTCCTGCTCCAGCGACGCGCGGTATTGCACGTGGACGCCGCGCGCTTCCAGCCACGCGCGGTCGGCCTCGGACCAGCGCGTGCGCGGGCACGCCGTGCCGACGTAACGCACGTCGGCGCCGCTCTCGATCAGCAGGCGCGCCACCAGCAGCTCGGAGCCCTCGTAGCCCGAGAGCGTGATGCGGCCCGTCACGGGCTTCGCGGCGAGCGCCGCGCGGATCGCCGGCAGGAAGCGGTTCTGCGCCGCCGCGACGCGGTCGGCCGACACGCCGGCCATCGCGCCGATCGCCGCCAGCCACTCGGCGGTGCCGTCGTGGCCCACCGGCGCCGAGCCGACGATCGGGCGCCCCGCGGCCTCGAGCTCGCGGAAGGTCGCCGTGTAGAACGGGTGGATCGCCGCCGCGCCCACGCAGTCGAGCGCCGCGTACAGCTCGCGCCACTCGCGCGTCGGCACCACCGGGCCCGCCGCGAGCCCCAGCGGCTCGAGCAGCAGGCCGATGCCCACGGGGTCGGCCGGGAACATCTCCCCCACCAGCGTCACCGTCGGCCGCGCCGCGCGCCCGCCGCGCGGCGCCGGCACCGGCCCCTGCTCCACCTCGCCGCGCGCGTAGCGCAGCATCGCGCCGGCCAGCACGTCCTTCGCCTCGGCGTGCGTCGGCACGCCGAAGCCCGGCACGTCGATGCCGACGATGCGCACGCCGTCGATCGCCTTCGGCAGCAGCTGCAGCGGGACGCCGCTGGCGGTCGGCACGCACAGGTTGGTGACGACGATCGCGTCGTACAGCGCCGGATCCGCCAGCTCGTGCACGGCGTCGCGGATGTCCTCGAACAGCTTGCCGGTCACCAGCGACTCGGAGTTGAACGGCACGTAGCCCACCGTGCGGCGCGCGCCGTAGAAGTGGCTGGTGAACGTCAGCCCGTAGACGCAGCAAGCGCTGCCGCTGAGCACCGTCGCCGTGCGCCGCATGCGCAGCCCGACGCGCAGCGAGCCGAACGCGGGACACATCGACTGCGGCTGGTCGTGCGGCCCCGTGGGATAGTCGGCCGCGTACCGGTCGAGCACCGCGCTCCCGCCGGCCTCGCGCGCGGCGGCGCGCAGCACGTCGGCGCCGGCATGGCACCCCAGGCCGTCCGCCGCCACCACGGGAAGCGTCGCGCGCGCGCTGGTCGTCATCGGCGCTCCGTCACGCGGCGTCGTACACGACTTCGAGCGACGGCGTCGCGAGGTCCGCGCGGCCGCACATGTCGAACAGCGTCGCCGGCTCCAGCACGACGTCGCGCCCCGTCGCGTGCGCCGAGAAGAGCCCGAGCAGCGCGTCCTGCGAGAGGGGGCGCGGACGCTGCGGCGGCGCGTCGCCGACCGCGGTCGCCAGCGCGCCGAACAGCCCGCCCCACTGCCCGCCCGGCCGGCCGATGATCTCGTAGTTGGCGCTCTTGCGCCGGATGTCGTCGTGCGCGGGGATCGCGGCCAGCACGGGGATGCCCGCCGCGTCCGCGAAGCGCTGCGCCTCGCCGGTGCCGTCGTCCTTGTTCACCACGAGGCCCGCGACGCCGACGTTGCCGCCGAGCCGGCGGAAGTACTCGACGGCCGAGCAGACGTTGTTGGCGACGTAGAGCGACTGCAGGTCGTTCGAGCCGACGACGATGACCTTCTGGCACATGT
>CBHYLO010000164.1:0-8456 GCA_966128675.1 uncultured bacterium
GAGATCGCGCTCATCCGGCCGGGCCCGATCCAGGGCGGCGCGGTGCCCCCCAACGTCCGCCGCGCGACGGGTCGCGAGCCGGGCAGCTACGCCCCCCACCAGCTCATCCCCGGCCTCGCGCGGACGCCCGGGGGGGTGCACCTCGCCGCACAGCACGCCGCGCGCGCGGCGGACGAAGACGCCGTTGTTGCGCCCGATCGACCGGTCGCACTGGGCGCAGGTCAGGTCGGGGTTGGTCTCGAGCAGGCGGTTGTAGCGCACCTGCGTGTAGCCGCGCAGCGACAGCCGCTCGTACCACGCGCGGCTGCGCGGCGCCGGCGTGCGCGCGGTGTCGCGCTTCGCGGGCTGCGTGTCGCGCGGCGCGGCGTCCTGCGCCGACAGCCGCGCCGGCGCGAGGCAGAGCAGGGAGACGGCGACCGCGGCGGCGGCGAGGCCGCGCGGCACCGGAAGCGAGCGAGCGTTCGACACGAGGACGGATCTCGGGGAAGCCGGCGCCACCGTCCGGCGGCCGCCGTTACATTCGCCGCGAAGCCTGTCGCTACCGTGTCACGGATCGCCGGGCGCTCTGTAACGAAACGGCTACCGTGCCCGTGACATCGGCGTCATCCGCGCTGGCGTGGCTAGTCGTCGGCCACGTCCGGAAAGAGCGCCTCGATGGTGGTCCCACGCCCGACCTCGCTCTCGGCGTGGATGCGGCCGCCGTGCGCCTCGACCAGGTGCCGCACGATCGCAAGGCCGAGACCCGTGCCGCCGGCCTCGCGCGAGCGGCCGGGATCCACGCGGTAGAAGCGCTCGAACACGCGCGGCAGGTGCTCGGGCGCGATCCCGATGCCGGTGTCACGCACCGACAGCCAGATCCCCTCGTCCGAGCGCCGGGTCGTGACCGCGACGCGGCCGCCGGCGGCCGTGTGCCGCACCGCGTTCTCGACGAGGTTGCTGACGACCTGCCGCACCGCCGTCGGGTCCGCATGCAGGACGGCGGCGTCGGGTGCGGGCGCGACCTCCAGGGCGACGCCCTTCTTCGCGGCCACGCTCTGCACCGCGGCGGTGGCCTCCGCAACCGCCTCCTCGACGTCGACCTCCGCGGGCGCCGGGCGCCAGCGGCCGCTCTCGATGCGCGAGAGGTCCAGCAGGTCGTCGACGATGCGCTGCATGCGCGAGGCGTTGGCGAGCACCGTCTGGGCGAACTGCCGGCGCTGCTCCAGCGTCAGGTGCTCGTCCTCCACCAGCGTCTCGGCGAAGCCGGCCACGACGGTGAGCGGCGTCTTCAGCTCGTGCGAGACGTTGGCGACGAAGTCGCGGCGCACGTTCTCCAGCCGGCGCAGCGGCGTCAGGTCGAGCAGCGCGAGCACCGCGCCGCCGGCCGGGAGCGGTCGCGCGGTGAGCGCGAGCACGCGGCCGTTGACGCGGATCTCCTCGGTGGGCGTCGCGGCGCCGGCCAGCGCCTCGCCGAGCGCGGCGCGCAGCGCGCGCAGCCGCGGCAGCCGGTCGATGGAGAAGGGGACCGCGTCGCGCAGCTCCAGCAGCTGCTGCGCGACCGCGTTCACGCGCACCACGCGCTGCCGCGCGTCCACCGCCACCACGCCCTCGGTGAGCGCCTCGGTGAGCGCGACCATCAGCGCCTGCTCGGTGCCGAGCGCGGCGAGGCGCGCCTCCAGCTGTTCGGCCAGCACGCGCACGGCGTCGGCCAGGTCGCCCACCTCGCCGGGCGCGGAGAGCGCGGGGCGGCGCGAGAGGTCGCCGGCCGCCAGCGCGCGCGCGACGTCGCGCAGCTCGGCCACCGGCCGCGAGACGTTCCGCGAGAAGAGCGCCGCGAGGCCGAGCGCGACGACCATCGCGATGGCGCCGGCGCTGAACACCTCGCCGCGGCTGCGCGCGAAGACCGCGTCGACGTCGCGCGTGCTCACCGAGACGCGCGCCACGCCGTCGGGCGCGCGCACCGCGACGTAGAGCTCCTCGTCGCCGGCCGAGCGGCTGGGGCGCTGCGCGACGCCGACGCCCGCGCGCAGCGCCTGCACGACCTCCGGACGGGTGGCGTGGTTCTCGAGCGCGGCCAGCGCGCCGTCGTCGAACTCCGAGTCGCCGAGCACGCGCCCGTCGGCGGCGATGAGCGTGACGCGGTGGCCCAGCGCCTCGCCCGCGGCGTCGGCCAGGGCGTCGGGCACGGCGCCGGGCGTCCACTGCACGCGCACCAGCCGCGCCTCGCGCGTGAGCTGCTCGCGGAGGCCGCGATGCACCTCGGTGCGCAGCCGGTAGTCGAGCACCGCGAGCACGACCAGCAGCAGCACGGCGACGACCATCGCGGCGCCGAGCAGGAGCCGCGCGGTGAGCTTCATGCCGCGCGGCGCCGCGTGCGGGGCGTCGTCACGCACCGTCAGTTGCGGGCATAGCTGGTCCAGGACTGCCACCAGCGCGGCCCGGTCGGCGACACCGCGCCCAGGTACGCCGTCGTCGCCAGCGGCGCGCCGAAGAAGCCGCCCGTGCGCGCGGCCACGCGCGCCGGGAACGCCGCCAGCCCGCCCGTGCGCAGCGGCGCGGCCGGCGTCCAGTCGAAGGCGGCCGCCGTCGGGACGCCGGTGGGCAGCGCGGCGAAGAGCGTGGCCGCGGCGCCCGTGCCGGCGACCGCGCCCGGGAAGTTCGTCGCGGTGCCGAAGCCCGCGCCGCCCGCGGCGTCGAACGGGCCGAGCTGGTTGTCGGTCAGCAGCACCGCGCCGACGTAGAGCGAGTCGCGCTGCCGCAGCGTGTCCGTGGCCGCCTCGCGCACGGAGAGCCCCTGCGCCTGCCAGCGCGCGACGACGCCGTTCACCAGGCTCGCGCCCGAGCCGCGGCGGATCATGATGCCGTGCGACTGGTCGCGCGTCTGGAGCGCCGTGAAGCCGCCGGCGCCCGGGCCGACCAGCGTGAAGTTCGCGAACACCGGCTCCGAGATCGGCGCCTGCGTCGACGTCACGCAGCCCTCGACGTTCGGGTCGCAGCCGTAGCCCTGGAAGCCGCGCGGCGTCGTCGAGATCAGGCCGGCGCGCGGCGTCGGCTCGTGGCTCTGGAAGCCGATCACGAACTGGTTGCGCCCCTGGTAGCCCTCGCTCCACGCGAAGTGGTCGTCGCCCGACTCGTACGAGACGAGGTAGCGCGCGTCCACGGTGCCGCCGAACCACTGGAAGCTGCTGCCCTGGCTCTCGAGCGCCTGCAGGTACTCGAGCGTCGTGCCGCGGCCCACCGCGTAGAAGGAGAACGCGCCCACCGCCGTCGGCGTCGCGTCGCTCCCCGTCGAGACCTCCGCGCCCGCGAACTCGACGCGGACGTAGCGCAGGATGCCGCTGTCGTCGCCCGCGCTCGTGCCGCCGCCGTAGCTCTCGGCCTGCGCGGCGGTGCCGACCGTGCGCGCGAGCGCCGGCGCGCGGCTGGACGGCGCGTTGCCGACGATCACGAGGCCGCCCCAGTCGCCGGGCGCGCGGCTGCCGGCCGCGCGCTGCGAGGTGAAGACGATCGGCAGCGCCTCGGTGCCGCGCGCGTCGATGCGCGCGCCGCGCGCGATCATCAGCAGGCTGCCCGCGGCGGTGCTGTCGCCGACGAGCTTCGTGCCCGGCTGGATGGTCAGCGTGGCGCCCGCGCGCACCTTCACGAAGCCGCTGATGACGTACGTCGTGTCCGCGGTCAGCGTGCGCGAGGCGGTGATGTCGCCGCGCAGCACGCCGGGCACGGCGCCGAGCGCGCGCGTGGCGACCGTGACGGCGGCGCTGTAGCTGCTGGTGTCGGCGCCGCGCACGGCCGCGACCTGGTACTGGTAGCTGGTGGCCGGGAGCAGCCCGCCGTCGTCGAAGGTCGCCGCCGTGGCCACGCCGGCGCGCGTCGCGCTGCCGCCGCTGGGCGTGCGCTGCACGACGTAGGCGGTGGCGCCCGTGACGGCCGTCCAGGTGAGGCGCACCGCGCTCGTCGAGAGCGCCGTCCCCTGCACGGACGTCGGCGCGCCGAGCGTCGTCGGGGGCGGCGGGGTGGTGCCGCCGTCGGGCCCCGTGGAATCGGAGCCGCCGCAGGCGGCGAGCAGCACGAGGGGGACCGCGAGGCGGGCGAGCGGCGAGGGCGTGCGCATGGCGGGCGGGGAGGGGAGCGGAGCGGCCGGCGGCCGTGCCTGCCGGAATAGACGAACGGGAGACGCCGCTCGCCACCTCTCGTTCAGATCCTCGTGCCGCGCGCCCACCGCCGGTCAGAGCCGGTTGGCGTAGCTCACGAACTTGAAGACCCCGCGCCGCTCCACGATCGCGCCGAAGAGCTGCTCCTGCACGGTGTCGCCCGGCGCCTGGAGCCGGCGGACCGTGCACCCGGCGTGGATGCGGTTCGCGCCCTCGACGTCGACCTGCGGACAGGCGTGCGAGAGCACGCGCAGCGGGCGCCCCCCGCGCTCCTCGACGGCGTGGAACAGCCCACGCCCACTGTTCCCCTCCAGCTGGAACCACATCAGCGCCGGCGACAGGTCGTACGGCGGCCGCGCGAGCCGGCTGCTGGGGTAGTACGTCCACGCGAACTCCGCGCGGTCGATGCGCAGCGCGCGCAGCGTCGCCGTGTCGCGCGCCGCCAGCGCCGTCGCGAAGCGCCGCACCAGCTCACCGGCGCTCGGCGCGCCGCCGGCGAGCGCGTCGACCGGGTCGAGGCCCTGCCGGAAGCGCCGCAGCTCCTCGTCGCGCGGCACGACGCTGTCGACCACCAGCGCCGGCGCGACGGTCGCCGGAGAGTCGGCCACGGCGGACGTCTCGCCGCGCGCGCACGCCGCGGTCACGAGGACCGCGGCGGCGCGCCAGGACGTGAAGATCCGGGCCATCAGTTGATCGCGTACCGCGTCCAGCCGGCGTACCAGGGGCTCGCCGCGCCCGGCTCCACCGCGCCGATGTAGCTGGTGTTGGCCCACCCGCCGCCGGCCGCGAAGTAGCCGGCCACGCGCGCCGCCGGCGTCGTCTCGGCGCCGGACGTGAGCGGGTTCGTGGCGCCGGCGATCGGGCGCCAGTCCAGCGACGTCGGGTTGAGGCTCGTCAGCCGCGCGGCCGCGGCGGTCGCCGTGCGCACGTTGCTGCTCGCGAACTTGTCCGCCGTGCCGAGCGCGTTGTTGCCCGCGCCGGCCGTGTCGAAGTTGAAGCCGTTCTCGGCCAGCACGAGCCCGCGGATCGAGAGGCTGTCCTTCACGCGCATGGAGTCGGTCCAGGCGTCGCGCAGGTTCAGCCCGACGCCGCGCCACCGCGCCAGCAGGCCGTTGCGGAACGTGCCGCCCGTGCCGCGCCGCAGCGTCGCGCCGTTGCCGTCGGCCGGGAAGCCGCCGAGCGGGCCCGTGCCCACCATCGTGAAGTTCGCGAACACCGGCATCGAGTACGGGGTGCTCGTCCCCGTCGCCGTGACCACGCACCCCGAGGTGCCCGGATCGCAGCCGTCGCCCTCGAAGCCGCGCGGGTCGCTCGAGAACACGCCCGCGCCGGTGCGCGGGACCAGGCGCTGCGTCTGCAGCGCGATCATGAACTGGTTGCGGCCGACGTAGCCCTCGGTCCAGTCGAAGTGGTCGTCGCCCGACTCGTACGACACGAGGTAGCGGCCGTCCACCGCGCCGCCCCACCACTCGAACGAGTCGTCGAGGCCCGACAGCGTCTGCACGTACTCCAGCGTCGTGCCGCGGCCGACGGCGTACAGCGACAGCGCGTTGAGCTCCTGGCCGGCGCCGTTGGAGACGTCGTAGCCGGCGAACTCGATGCGCACGTAGCGCAGCGTGCCGCTGTTGTCGTCGTTGTTCGTGCCGCCGGCGTAGTTCTCCGCCACGCCCGCGGTGCCGCCCTCGGTCGTGATGGTCGTGCCGGTGCGGTTGATGATGCCGTTGCCGACGAGCACCAGCCCGCCCCAGTCGCCCGGCGACCGGCTGCCCGCCGCGCGCTGCGACGTGAAGACGATCGGCTGCGCCGCGGTGCCGACCGCACTGATGCGCGCGCCGCGCAGGATCCAGAGCGAGCTGCCCGGGACCGTCGTGTCGCCCACGACCGTCACGCCCGGCTGGATGGTGAGCGTCGCGCCGTTCTGGACCTTGATGAACCCCGCGAGCACGTAGGTCGAGTCGGTCGACCACGTCTGGCTCGTCGTGATGTTGCCGGTGACGCGGCGGACGCGCGGGCCCTGGACGGGGCTCGCGGTCGTGCGGGCGGCGATCTCGCCGCTGAACGGACCGCTGGCGCCGCTGCGGACCGCGCCCACGCGGTAGCGGTAGTCGGTCGCGGCGGCGACCGCGTTGTCGGTGAGCGTGGTGCCCGTCACCACGTCGCCGACCTGCACGAAGGTGCCGCCGGAGGTGCCGGCGGCGCGCTGCACGACGTAGCCGGTGGCGCTGGTCACGGGCTGCCAGCTGACGGTGACGGCGGCGTTCGTCGTCGTGATGGTGACGCCGGTCGGCGCGACCAGCGTCGGGGCGGGTTCGACCGGGATGCTCTCGTCCTCGTCGCTGCACGCGGTGGCCGAGAGCGTCAGGAGCGTGGCGGCCGTCGCCAGTCGCACGAAGGCGGTGATGCGCATGTTGGCTGGAATGGAGGGGCGGGAAACGCACGACAGGCCGAGCGCGTGAAGGAAGCGCCCGGCCTGTCGTCTCACGGTGACCGTGCGGTCACGGCCGCGTCACGGGCCGCGCGTCGCGCCCCTGTGGGCGCCAGCTCAACCCCAGCGAGAACACGCGTCCCGCGCGGTACGAGCGGCGGTGGATCCCGCCGATCTGCTCGCGGTACGGCGCGTCGAGCAGGTTCGACCCGTTCACGCGCGCCGTCACGTCCGCGAGCACCGGCACCTGCAGCGCGAAGTCGAGGATGTTGCGCGGCCGCTCGTACGTGTCGGGGAGCGGCTCCACGCCCGCCAGCGTGATGCGCTTGCCGAACACGTTGTACAGCACCGTCGCCGAGAAGCGGCCATCGGGCTGCGCGTAGCCGAGGCTCGCGTTCACCACGTACGGCGACTGCCCCACCATCGGGCGGTTGGGGTTCGTGGCCGCCGTCAGCGAGTCGGTGATCTCGATGCGGCTGCGCATGAACGTCGCGTTGGTCGACGCCGTGAAGTCCTGGAACGGCGCGCCGAGGAAGCCGAGCCCCTTCCGCACGTCGAGCTCGACGCCGTAGTTGGTGGCCGCGTCGGCGTTCACGAAGCCGATCTGCGGGCGGCCCGTCGTGGCGACGAAGACGCGCTCGATGGGGTCCCGGAAGCGCTTGGCGAACACGCCGACGCTCAGCACCTCGCCGCCCGACGGATACCACTCCCAGCGCGCGTCGTAGTTCCGGATCAGCGCGCGGCGCAGCCCGGGGTTCCCGCGCTCCTCGTTGTTGGCCGCGATCTCGACGTACGCCACCGGCGAGAGCTCGCGGTACTCGGGGCGCGACAGCGTCTGCGTGGCGGAGAGCCGCAGGTTCTGCGCGTCGCTGAGGCGGACGGTGAGGTTCACCGCCGGCAGCACGTCGGTGTTCTTCAGGCGCGACACCGTGTCCTGCAGCTGCGCCGTCAGGGTGTTGACCTGGATGTCGGCCGACTCGACGCGGGCGCCGGCGATCACGCGCACGCGGCTCCCGAGCCCCGTCTCGAGCATGGCGTAGCCCGCGCCGAGCGTCTCGTCGGCCGAGTAGCGCCCGCCGAAGGTGCTCGGACGCACCAGCAGCGACGCGGCGTCGCTCGACGCGGCGCGGCGGAAGATCGACTCCGCCCGGTCGCGCAGCGCGGACTGGTCGAGTCCCAGGTTCAGGATGTCGTACGCCTGCACGTCGGAGTCGCGGTGCACGTCGCGGTAGTAGCCGCCGACCTTGAGCTGCGGCGCGGTCGCGGCGTCGCCGAAGCCGACGCGGTAGTTCAGCGCCGCGGCGTAGTCGCGCTCGTCCAGCGCCCCGAAGAAGCGCGTGGCGTCGTTGGCCAGCCCGCGCCAGAAGCGGTTCTCGCCGGTCCCCTGGTACACGAGGTCCGATCGATCCGGCTCGTCGCGGCTCACCTGGCTGCGCGACACGTTCCAGTCCAGCTGCTGCCGCGCGCCGGCGCCCAGCGTGTGCTCGCCGCGCAGCTGGTTCGACAGCACGCTGCGCGAGACGAAGCCGAGGCGCGTGAGCGTGAGCACGCTCGCGAACTGCTCGTCGAGCCCCGTCAGCGACCGCGCCTCGTTGTCGGAGGTGCGGTTGTACGTGTTGTTCAGCGACAGGCGCGACGAGCCGCCGAGCATCGTGCTGAGGTTCGCCACGCCGCCCCACAGCACGCTCTCGCGCCCCGTGCTCCCCGAGAACGCGGAGAGCGCCTCGACGCCGCCCGCGCCGTCGGCGCGCGGGACCACCAGCTGCTCGTCGCGCCGCACCTCCTGCGAGGCGGAGTACGACAGCGACGCCACGTAGCCGATGCGGCGCCCGAGGACCGCGTCGTTGCCGCCCACCGACACGCCGAACGAGCCGTTGGGGAGGCCCGTGTCGTCGGCGACC
>CBHYLO010000165.1:0-8439 GCA_966128675.1 uncultured bacterium
TGATGGCGTCGCCGGCGGCGGGGTGCCGCAGCTACGCGCCCGTGGCGCCCGGCGCCGGCACGACCGGGACCGCGGGGCGCGTGGTGCGCGTGCGCCTGACGCCCGACGGCGGCAGCGCGCTCGCGGCCACCATCGGGCCGCGCGGCACCGCGCTGGAAGGAACGCTGGTGGCCGCCGACGACTCGTCGGTCACCATGGACGTGCGCGCGGTGACGCGCGAGGGCGGCGACGACGAGCGCTGGCCGGCCGAGCGGCTGCGCGTCGCGCGGCGCGGCGTGGCGGGCGTGGACGTGGTGCGCACGTCGGTGCAGCGCAGCGCGCTGCTCGCCGGCGGTGTGGTGGCCGGCCTGCTGCTGCTGCGCGCCGCGCTCGGCGGCAGCGAGAGCGTCGTGCGCACGCCGGGCGGCGGGAGCGGCAGCGGCGGGCGCGGAGGCGGCGCGCCGCGCCCGCCGTCAGTGCACGGACACCGACGACTGGCCGATGCGCGAGCCCAGCGTGAGCACCACCTGCTGCCCCGGCTGCACAGTGAAGCGCTCGCTGGTGAACGTCTCGCGCGCGCCGATGGGATGCGCGAGGAGCACCAGCGGCTGCGACGCGGCGGCCAGCTCCGCCGCGAAGCGCAGCGTGCGCGTCGTCGAGCCGGAGACGTTGCCGAGCCGCACGCGCCGCCCGCCGGCGCCCTGCAGCGTGACGGTCACGTCGGACGAGTTGTGGTTCTCGACCACGACGTCCACGTCCGGCGCGCGCGCCGGCGTGCGCGACTCCGCCGGCGCCGCCGCGCTGTCGCCGGCCGCGGGGATGCGCACCGGACGCGCGCACGCGAGCGCCGCCGTCGCGAGCGCCATCGCCAGCGCCGTCGCGCGCAGGAACGTCGTGCGGGATCGCGCGTGGCACGTCATGCGGGACGTCATGCCGCGAGCGTAGGACCGCCGCCGCGCGCCGTCAAGCAGGCGAGGAGGCCGTGGCGGTGAGAGCTGCGAAAATACGCGAAAACTGCGTACGGCGGCCCGGCGCGTCGGCCGTAGTGTCGCGTGGGCGATCGCTCGCCCCACACCGACACCCATCCCTCCGGACCTTCCCGATGACCGCCAGCGTCTCCCCGCTTCCCGCGCACGCGTCCGCCGCCCGCCCACCGCTGCACCGCCTGCTCGGCGCGGTGGCGCTGGTGGGCAGCCCCATGCTGCTCCTGCAGTACGTCGCGTGGCGCCTCGCGGGCACCGCCGCGCCGGGGCCCGAGAGCCGCGTCGCGCAGCTCGAGTTCCTGCTCTACATCTGGGGCTTCGCCGCGTCGGCGATCGGGCTACGGCGGCTGCGCGTGACGGGGCGCGGGCGCGGTGCGGCGACGATCACGGCGATCCAGGGCGTCGGCCTGCTCCTCGCCTCGTGCCAGCCGCTGCTCGACCTCACGGTCGGGCGCGCGCGCGGCGGCGCGTTCTACGTGGCGACCGACGTCGCGTGGCCGGCCAGCCACGTCTTCATGCTCGTCGTCGGGGGCGCGGCGCTGCGCGCGGGCGTGTGGCGCGGGTGGCGGCGGTGGACGCCGCTGGCCTGCGGGCTCGCCTTCCCGCTGATGGCGGCGGGCGCGGCGGCGTTCGGGCGCGAGGCGATGGGGGCGGTGTTCGGGCCGGCGACGGCGCTGGCGTTCGGGGCGCTGGCGGTGGCGCTCCTGACGGCCCCCGCCCCGGGTGCTCCGGCGGACGCCCGGGACTGAACACAAGTCGCCATCGGGGTTATACTTAGGCGCGGCGGGGGGGCCCGGCAAGAGGCGCGGGTCCGCCCCCCCCGCGTCTGCCTCTCCCCGATTCCGCCGCGGTACCATGAGCGCCCCCGTCGACCTGTCCGTCCATCTCTCCGATCCCGCCGCCACCGACGCGCTGCCCGCGCGCGTGGCGCTGGAGGCCGCGCGCCGGCGGACGTTCGCGATCATCTCGCACCCCGACGCGGGGAAGACGACCCTCACCGAGAAGCTGCTGCTCTACGGCGGCGCGATCCACCTCGCCGGCAGCGTGAAGGCGCGCCGCGCGGCGCGGCATGCGACGTCCGACTGGATGAAGCTGGAGCAGGAGCGCGGCATCTCGGTCACCAGCTCGGTGCTGCAGTTCGACTGGCAGGGCTACAAGGTCAACCTGCTGGACACGCCGGGGCACGCGGACTTCAGCGAGGACACGTACCGCACGCTCATCGCCGCCGACAGCGCGGTGATGCTGCTCGACAACCGCAAGGGCGTCGAGGAGCGCACGCGGCAGCTGTTCGAGGTCTGCCACAAGCGGCGCACGCCGATCTTCACGTTCGTCAACAAGTGCGACCGCGCCGGCGAGGACCCGCTCAAGCTCCTCGACGACGTCGAGAAGGACCTCGGCATCACGTGCGCGCCGGTGACGTGGCCGATCGTCGACGGCGACCGGTTCGTGGGCGTGTACGACCGCCTGACGCAGCACGTGCTGCTGTTCGAGCGCGGCGAGCACCACGGCTCGCAGCAGCTGGCGACGATCGAGGGCGGGCTGGACGCGCCGGAGATCGCGGAGCACTGCAGCCCGTACGCGCTCGACAAGCTGCGCGAGGACCTCGAGCTGCTCGACGTCGGGCTCGGCCAGTTCGACCCCGAGGCGTTCCGCGCGGGGCAGCTGTCGCCGACGTTCTTCGGCTCCGCGCTGACGAACTTCGGCGTCGAGCCGTTCCTGCGCGAGTTCGTGCAGCTGGCGCCGGGTCCGGGCCCGCGCGAGACGACGAAGGGGCCGATCGCGCCCGACACGACGGGCTTCGCGGGCTTCGTGTTCAAGATCCAGGCGAACATGGACCCGAAGCACCGCGACCGCATGGCGTTCGTGCGCGTGGTGAGCGGGCGCTACGCGGCCGGCATGGAGACGACGCTGACGCGCACGGGCAAGACGCTGCGCCTCTCGGCCCCGCAGAGCGTGATGGCGCGCGAGCGCCAGGCGATCGACGAGGCGTGGCCGGGCGACGTGGTGGGCATCGTCGACAAGGGGACGCTGCGCATCGGCGACACGCTGCTGGAGGTCGCGCCGAAGGACCCGCCGCAGTTCAGCGACATCCCGCGCTTCCCGCCCGAGCACTTCGTGCGCGTGCTGTCGGCCGACCCGATGCGCCGCAAGCAGCTCGACACGGGGCTCAAGCAGCTCTCGGAGGAGGGCGCGGCGCAGGTGTTCTTCGCCGAGGCGGACGCGAAGCTGGGCAGCGGCCCGTCGCCGATCGTGGGCGCGATCGGCCAGCTGCAGTTCGACGTGATGATGTTCCGCCTGGAGAGCGAGTACGGCGCGCCGGCGAAGCTGGAATCGCTCGGCTACGGCAACCCGCGCTGGGTGACGGGCGACCGCAAGGAGATCGAGCGCATCGGCGCCGCGCACGGCCGCATCCTGCTCTACGACATCAAGGGCAACCCGATGATCCTGTTCTCGGATCGGTGGGCGATGCGGAGCGCGCTCGAGAAGGAGACCAAGGTGGAGTGGCACCAGGCCGCGCCGTGATGGAGGCTGCGGACTGCGGGCTGCGGGTTCGCTGAGTTGGGGCGCGCCAGCGCGTGGTGGCGTGGGCGGGCTCCGGCTCCCGGCGACCTTGCGCTGCGGAGCCTCACGGCTGCGCGTGAGTCTCCTTGCTACGGTCGCAGGTCGCCTACGCCCACCCACGCCACCACGCGCTCCAGACCTCCACGCGAGGCCAGCGCGCCACTTCGGAGCGCTGACGCGCGGCGCGGGCTCGTGTGGGGAGGCTCGCGCCGAACGGCCCGCGCGGGCGACCATCCGTGGGGCACGGGATGCGGTGGGATGCGCGCCGATTTCCGAGCCGGCGCACACCCCACCGCATTCCGGGCCCCGAGACCGATCCGGCCTCGGCGGTCTTACGGCTTCGTCCCCTGGAGCGAGCGGAGGTGCAGCGACAGCGTCCCGAACTTCAGGTGCGACTCCATCTTGAGCAGCATCCGCCGGCTGTCGTCCGACAGCCAGATCTCGGTGCGCGCGCTCTCCGAGAGGAGGCCCTTGGTCTTGATCGCGGGCTGGAGGACGATCGCGTCGAACTCGCCCGCGGGGACCTTCACGCGCTCGCGCCGCGCGACCGTCACGCGCACCGGGTTGCGGTCGGGGCGGAAGTAGCGGTCGAAGGTGTACGTCTGTCCGACGACCAGCGGCACCGTGCGCACGAAGTACAGGAACGAGCCGTCGTCGAGCGGGTTGGCGACCGTCGGCGACTCGGGATCGTCGCCGCTCGCGAACACGCCGCGGTCGGGGAAGATCTCGAAGGCGCGCGCGCGGACCGTGCGCCCTTCCAGGTTGTCCTGCGTGTGCCGCAGGGAGCTGAAGCTGCGCGGCTCGACCCAGCTGTCCAGCTGGTAGCGCACCTTCCACCCCAGCGCGCTGCCGGAGACGTGCATCGCGAGGTGCAGCGCCTGGCGGCCGCGCACGTCCTCGACGGCGACGACCTCCATGTGCCCGCGCCCCGCGCGGAACGGACCGACCTTGGCGTCGTACTCCAGCCGCTCGCCGACCCCGAAGGGGAGCGCGGCGAGGACGTCGGTCAGCGGCGCCGCGTCGCCGCGCACGGGCGCGGCGCTCGCCACCGGCGCGTACGCCGCCACCCGCACGGCCGGTTGCGCGCGCAGCGCGGCGGGCACGGCGAGCGTGCACGCGGCGAGGGCGACGAGGCGGCGGAGGGACGGGAGCGGCGACATGGGCGTCTGGGGGGCGCGCGTGGAGCGCGGGCCGGGTGGGGCGACCGTATTGAGGTGGTACGGGAGTTCGCCCCGCGACGTGCCACCGGGGTCGAGCGTGCGCGTGACGCGCCGCACACCGCACGGCCCTACTCCTGGCACTACTCCGCCACGATACGACCGGTCATCGCGGGGAGCATGGGGAGGACGACCCAGGGCGGGCGGCCGTCGCACCGGGATGCGGCGGCGCGCCGGACCCGAACGGCATTGCAAGGAAGCGATCTGTCAGATGTGTTCCTTGCGACCGCCGTCGCCGTTCGTCGTTCGGCTCCGGCGCGACGGCCATGGGGAGCGCGCGCCGCCCGACTGGTGTAGATCACATCCGTGCTCCGTACCCTCGCCGTCGCCGCCCGGCTCACCCCGCTCGTCGCCTCGTTCGTCCGCGACCACCGCCGCTGGCTGTGGTTCGGGGCGCCGGTGCGGCGCACGCGCGAGTTCCACGACGCGCGCGCGGCGCGCCTGGTGGCGACGGTGGCCGAGCTGGGGCCGGCGTTCGTGAAGATGGCGCAGATCGTCGGCTCCCGTGCCGACCTGATCCCCGAGCCCTACCTGAGCGCCCTCGGCACGCTGCACGACCAGGTGCCGCCCGTGTCCGCGGCGCAGGTGCGCACGACGCTGGAGCACGAGTACGGCGCGCCCGTCGAGTCGCTGTTCGAGCAGTTCGCGTGGACGCCGCTGGCCGCCGCGTCGCTGGGGCAGGTGCACCGCGCGCGCTGGGAAGGGCGCGAGGTCGTCGTGAAGGTGCTGCGTCCCGGCGTCGAGGCGCTGATGGTGGAGGACCTGCGCGCCGCCGAGTCGCTGTTCGCGTTCGCGGAGAAGCGCTGGGGCCAGGGGCCCGCGGCCGGCCACTTCCGCGGGCTGCGCAACGTGCTGCACGAGTTCGGCCTGCGCGTGTGGGAGGAGATGGACTTCCGCCGCGAGGCCGAGTACGCGCAGGCGATGGGCGCCAACTTCGCGGGGCGCGCGGGGGTGAAGATCCCGTACGTCGTCCCGTCGCTCGTGCGCCACCGCGCGCTGGTGCTGGAGTACGTGCCGGGCAGGCGCATCGACCGGCTGCAGGACCGCGTGCGGGCCGGCACGCTCGACGCGCCCGCGCTCGTGCGCCGCGTGATCGAGCTGTACATGCACATGATGCTCGTCGACGGGCTGTTCCACGCCGACCCGCATCCGGGCAACCTGCTCGTGCAGGACGACGGGACGATCGTCGTGCTCGACTTCGGGATGGTGGTGCGCGTCGACCGCACGCTGCGCCGGCGGCTGGCGCGCACCGCGTTCGCGGGCATCCAGCGCGACGTGGACGGGCTGATCGACGGGTTCTACGCGCTGGGCGTGCTGGAGCCGCACGCCGACCGCGCGATGGCGCGCGCGCTGGTGGACACGCTGCTCGACATCGCGCACCTGGCCGACACGACGACGCTCGACCGCATGCAGCTCGTCGCCGACCGCGTGATGGCGACGCTCTACGCCTTCCCCGTGACGCTGCCGAGCGACCTGGTGTACTTCGCGCGCACGGCGGCGCTGATCGAGGGGCTGGGGACGCGCTACGACGCGCGCTTCAACGCGGTGACGTTCGCGGGGCCGATCGCGCTGCGGATGCGGGGCGCGATCATGGCGTCGCTGCGCGATCCGGTCACCGGGGACACGGGGCTGCCGCCGGTGGACTGGGCGCAGCTGCTGGGCGCCGCCGCGGGGCAGGCGGCCGCGACGGCCGTGCGCGTGGGGCGCGGGCTGTTCGCGTTCGTGCAGCAGGTGGTGTCGGAGCTCGGCGCCGCGATCGAGGAGGCGACCGAGAGCGTCGAGGGGCGAGCGTCGAGCGGCGAGCGACCGGCGTTGCCGCCCGTCTCGCAGAAGGCGCTGCCGCCCGGTCCCGCGCCGCAGGACCTCGCGGCCGACTGACGCTCGGCTATTCGCGCGGCTACTGGTTGCGCAGCGTGAGCGGGCGCTCGTAGCGGGCCAGCAGCGCGCCGTTCGGCGCCAGCACGCGGGCGACCAGCGGGCGGGCGCCGTCGGTCCAGCGGGGGACGCCGAGCGAGTCGCGGGCGGCCGTGGGGACGGTGAAGCGGAGCGCGCCGTCGGCGTCGAGGGCGCGCGTGGCCACGACGTCGTCGCCGAGCGAGAGCTCGACGCGGGCGCCCGCGGGGAAGGCGGCGCGCAGCGTCTGGACGGCGACGTCGATCGTGCCGGCGACCGCGTCGGGGTCGAGGGCGCGCGGCGTCTCGCCGCCCGTGAACGCGGCCAGGCGCAGCGCCGGCGTGCGGCGCGACGGGGAGACGTCGATCCCCAGCGTCCCGCGCAGGAACGGGTCGGCGGTGGAGGTCGCGGTGATGGTGGCGTGTCCGAGGGCGTGCGTGCGCAGGACGCCGCCCGGCTCGACCGTGGCGACGGCGGTGTCGCTGGAGGTCCAGCGGACGCCGGAGTCGGCGCCGGGGCGCAGGCCGAAGACGCGGGCGTCGAGCGCGCCGACCTGGTCGGGCGCGAGCAGCGTGGCGGCCCCGACGTCGCGGGCGCCGAGCCGCAGGCGGACGCCGCGGACGGTGATGGGGACCGTGTAGATGATCCCCTCGTTCGGCTCCAGCGCGGTGACCGCGCCCTCGCCGGGGCCGAGGGCGGTGACGAGCCCGGCCGCGGTGACCGTGGCGACGGTGCCGCGCGACAGGAACTGGACGCCGCCGGCGGGGCGCAGGTCGAGCTGCGGGCTCAGGCGCGCGGTGTCGCCGGGCGCGAGGGTGAGCAGGCTCGGGGCGACCGCGAAGTCGGGCGCCCGCGGCACCAGGATCCCGTCGCCGCCGCACGCCGGCAGCGCGGCGAGCAGGGGGAGGAGCAGGGCGGCGCGGAGCGGGCGGCGCGGGCGGCGCGGTCGGTTCACGGCTTCTCGAGCGGGTGGCGGCGGTGTCGGATACAGGGGTTTACCCTGGGAGACAAGGGCAGGTTCAGCGCCAGGAGCCCCACGGAACGGCGGAGGACGGAACGGCGGAAACCGATACGGCGGAAACCGATGAGGCGTGAAACGATGAGGCGGACCCTTCGGGCTGGAAGCTCAGCCGAAAGGTCCGCCGATTCGTCTCACGCCGTATCGTCCTCCGCCGTTCCGTCCTCCGCCGTTCCGTCCTCCGCTTCACCGTTCTCTGCTCACCGCGCCGTCCGCCGGGCGGACTCGCTGATCACCCGCGCGGTCCGGATGAAGTCGAGCCGCGGGAAGTCGCGCTGCAGGTAGAGGTTGCCCTGCGCGGCGAGCTTGTCCTGGTCGGGGCCCTTCCCGCGCGGCGGCCCCTCGCCGTAGCCCGCGTAGAGCGAGTCGACGACGCGCGCGAGCCCGTCGGTCACGCGGCCCACCGGCGCGAAGCCCAGCCGGTCGAGGCGGGCGTTGCCGGCGAGGTTCACGAACAGCTGCGTCGTGCGCGTGTTGGGGCCCGCGGTCGCGAAGCTCACCATCCCGCGCACGTTGCTCTGCCGGACGGGATCGTCCGGGAAGGTGCGCGCCTCCCACACCTTGTTGACGGCCGGGTTGCCGTGCGCGCCGAACTGCGCGACGAAGCGCGGCAGCACGCGGAAGAAGCGCGTGCTGTCGTAGAAGCCGCTCCGCACCAGGTAGTAGGCGCGGTCGGCGCCGCGGGGCGCCCAGCTGCGGATGAACTGCACGGTGAACGCGCCCTGCGTCGTCTCGAAGCGCACCGCGAAGGTGTCGGGCGCGGTGGCGAGGACGGGGTCGGGCTGCA
>CBHYLO010000166.1:0-8402 GCA_966128675.1 uncultured bacterium
CGTCGCGACGTCGGGGTCCGACGGGCGGAAGAAGGTCAGCACCGCGCCCAGCGCCGCCATGAACGCCACCGCCGACAGCCAGTTGCGCGGCTTGCGCGCGCGCGTGGCCACGGTGGCGCTGGCGCGCACCTGCGCCTCCACCTCGGCCGCGCGGCGGCGCGCCTCCTCCAGGCGCGCCAGCTCGAACATCGTCAGCCCGGCCGGCGGCTCGCTCGCCGGGGTCTCGCTCATCGGCTCCGTCTCGTCGATCGACACGCCGGACATCACGCGTGGCCCCATCGCGCCCGCGCTCCGCGGACGTCGATGTGCACGAACGGCCCGTGCGCGCGGTTGGCGCGGTAGATCCCCACCCCGCCCGCCAGCTCCGGGTGCGCCCGCTCCACGCGGTCCGCCGCCTCGGCCAGGATCGCGGCGTCGCGCGTGTCCACGCGGCCGTCGCGGTTGAGGTCCGCCATGCGGCCGGCGCCGTTCTCGACCCACACGTCCGCGGCGTCGCCGTACTGGTGGCGGCTGAGGTCCGCCCGCCCCGCCGTCTCGCCGCCGGTCGCGTTGTACTGCGGCGTGCGGAAGCCGCTCATCACGTGCAGCCGCTTCGCGTCGTAGCCGCGGGAGCGCAGGTCGATCAGCACCAGCTCCAGCTTGTCCACCAGCCCCTCGTCGAGGACGAGGTACTTGGGCCACACGCGCACCTGATCGTGCGTCAGGAAGTCCGCGAGCTTGAAGTGCTCGGAGATGCGCGTGTCCTTGTTGTCGGGCGTCACCTCGATGAAGCCCTGCGGATTGCCGTACTTCGCGCTCCGCACGGCCCGCCCCTTCTCCGCCGGCCAGAAGCCGATGCGGTAGGGCCCGATGCGCCCGTTCCGCTTCTCGCCGAACGGCACCAGCCCGATGAACGAGAACGGCCGCCCGCCCGGCGCCTCCTCGACCGTGTACACGCCCGGCCGCGCCGAGGAGTCGCCCAGCAGCCGCCGCAGGAAGGGGAAGGTCAGCGTGCGCTCGAGGCTCACGAACCGCGCGCGCAGCTTGCCGCTGCGCCCGCCGAGCGTGTCCTGCTGCGCGGCCGCGCCCGCGGGCGTGGCGGCCACCGTCGCGACGGCCAGCACGGCCGCGGCGAGCGTGCGCACGGTGGACTTGCGATGCTTCACGGGCTGCCTCCCTGGCGATCGGACGGAGGGGGGACCGCGCCCCCGGGTTCTGACGACCGAACCCGTTCAATGCTAACGCTTTCGCCTCGATCCGGTGAGGCGGCGGCCGGTCAGTAGATGTAGACCGGGGTGCCCACGGGCACGTGCTGGTACAGCCACTCGATGTCCTCGTTCCGGAGGCGCACGCACCCGTGGCTCACCGCCTGGCCGATGGTCTCGGGGCGGTTGGTGCCGTGGAGCGCGTAGCCGTCGCCCAGGTTCAGCCGCCGGGTGCCCAGGACGTCCTTGTAGCGCCGCTGGTTGGTCCCGAACGGGGGCACCAGCAGGTTCCCGCCGACCACGATCTCGCGCCCGTCCGTCGCCTGGTACGGGACGACGCGGCCGTTCGGGTAGCGGCGCACGACGTCGCTCCCCTGCACCGTCACCAGCGACCCGTCGGCGGCCCGCAGCTCCTGCCCGCGGTTCAGGCGCACCAGGCCCAGCCCGCGCTTGCGGGCCTGCTCGACGAAGTGCCAGTCGGGCGGCACCCAGGCCGGCATCGAGTCCTTGCTGATGACCACCAGCCGCCCGCGCGGCGTCTCGAACTTCCAGTGCGCCCCGGCGCCGTCGTCCTTCACCAGCGTCTTGCCGCTGCCGGTGGCGACCTGCGTCCCGAACAGCACCGAGTCGCCCTGCTTGTACCACAGGCGCCGCTCGGCCACGCTGACCACGAGGTAGGGCGCGTCGGCGGGCGTGTCGGGCGTCTCGCTCAGCAGCCGCTGCAGCGAGTCCGTCGCCTGCCCCGCATCGGCGCGCAGCTGGCGCAGCAGCTCCAGGTTGTCGTTGAACACCATGCGGGCGACGTCGCGCTCCCAGCGCGCGCCGGCGGCGACGGCGAGCAGGCGCGTCGTCAGCGCCATGGCGGCGAAGACCGCCACGAGCAGCCACCAGGCGTGGCGCCCCCCGAATCGGATCGCGCGGAACACGTCAGTACAGGTAGACGGTCATGCCGGGCGCCACGTTCGCGACGATCGCGTCGAGGTCCTCGCGGCGCACGCGGATGGCGCCGGGCATCACGTACGCCGGGTCGTTGAGCGGCCCGGCCGAGGGCAGCGCGTACAGCGCCGTGCCGCCCGAGAGCAGCACCGCCCGCGCGCCGAGCGCGCCCTTCACCAGCCGGTCGGCGGGCACGGGGAGGCCGCGGTCGACGTAGACCCAGCGCGGCACCTCCCACGCGTCGTCCGGGCCGAGCACCTGCGCCACCGTGCGCGCGCCGCGCGGCGCGGCGATGTGCAGCGTGTCGGGCGGCGCGCCCACGCGCCTCGCGGGCCCCACCTCCACGCGCATGTCGCGCAGGCGCGCGCCGTCGCGCTCCAGCATCAGCCGGCCGCTGTCGATCGCGACGGCGAGGTGCAGGTCGCGGTCGCCGAGCGCGCGGCGGCGCGCCAGCTCCACGGTCATGCGCATGCGGTCCTCGTCGGCGGCGAGGATCGCGTCCGTGCGCCGCCGCTCGACGTCGGACATGCTCGCCCGCAGCCGCGCGGCCTCGCGCGCGTAGCGCTGGCGCTCCAGCAGCAGCACGACATCCAGCGCCACCAGCACGAGGAGCGCGAGCCCCACGGTGCGCACGAAGCCCCGGTAGGCGTGCCGGAAGTCGCGCCAGCCGGTGCGGCGGCGGTCGGCGGCGGGGCCCGGGCGGGGCTCGGTGCGGCGGTCGGAGAGCGTGACGGTCATGGGCGGGTGGAGGGGCCGGCGGCGGCGCGGGTGCCCATCCGGGCGCCCGTCCGGGTACATTTCGCGCGGCCCGACGGCCGGCCGATCCGCGCGCATGCTACCGGGCGCGCCGCGTCCCTGTTCCGTACCCCGCCGTTCACCCGATGCCCACCACCGACACCCGACCGGTCGCCCTGCTCGTCCTGGACGGCTGGGGATTCCGCGCCGAGCGCGAGGGGAACGCCATCGCGCTGGCCGAGACGCCCGCGTGGGACGCGCTCTGGCGGCGCCGCTCGCGCACGCTGCTGGACGCGTCGGGGCTCGCCGTCGGGCTGCCCGAGGGGCAGATGGGCAACTCCGAGGTCGGGCACCTGAACCTGGGCGCGGGCCGCGTCGTGATGCAGGACCTGGTGCGCATCTCGGAGGCGATCCGGGACCGGTCATTCTTCGAGAACGCGGCGTTCGTCGATGCCTGCGAGCGCGTGAAGGCGAACGGCGGGACGCTGCACCTGCTCGGCCTCGTCGGCAAGGGCGGCGTGCACGGCCTCGACCAGCACCTGTTCGCGCTCATCGACCTGGCGGCGCGGCGCGGCGTGCCGAAGGTCGCGATCCACGCGCTGCTCGACGGGCGCGACACGCTGCCGCGCAGCGCGCTGGAGTACGTGCGCGAGACGGTCGCCACCGCCGCCGGCCGCGCGGTCATCGCCAGCGTGGGCGGCCGCTACTACGGCATGGACCGCGACAAGCGGTGGCCGCGCACGGAGCTCGCCTACCGCGCCGCCGTGCAGGGCGTCGGCCCGCAGGTCACCGACCCGGTCGAAGCGATCCGCCAGACGTACGACGCGGGCACGACCGACGAGTTCATGATCCCGGCCGTCGTCGTCGACGCCAGCGGGCAGCCGCTGGCCACGATGCGCGACGGCGACGCGGTGATCTGCTGGAACTACCGGTCGGACCGCATGCGCCAGATCGTGCGCGCGCTGGTGGACCCGGCGTTCGACGGCTTCGACGTCTCCGACCGCCCCGACCTGCTGGTCGTGACGATGACCGTCTACGACCCGACGCTGGAGCAGTGCGGCGTGCGCGCCGCGTTCCCGCCGCAGTCGATGGCGCGCATCGTCGCCGAGGTGCTGACGGACCGCGGGCTGACGATGCTGAAGACGGCGGAAACCGAGAAGTACCCGCACGTGACCTACTTCTTCAACGGCGGCAACGAGACGCCGTACGCGGGCGAGGAGCGCCTCCTGGTGCCGAGCCAGAAGGTCGCGACCTACGACCTCGCGCCCGAGATGAGCGCCCGCGGCGTCACCGACGTGCTGGTGCACGCGATCGGCGCGCGCTCCCACAACTTCATGCTCTGCAACCTCGCCAACGGCGACATGGTCGGGCACTCCGGCTCCCTCCCGGCCACGATCCAGGCCGTGCAGGTGGTGGACGAGTGCCTGGCGCGCATCGTCGCGGCGGCGGAGCGGAGCGGCACGCGCCTGCTCGTCACGGCGGACCACGGCAACTGCGAGATGATGATCGATCCCGAGACGGGCGGCCCCCACACCGCGCACACGACCAACCCCGTGCCCCTGGTCGTCGTCGACCCCGCGGGCGACGACGTGCCGCTGCGCGAGGGCGGCGCGCTCTGCGACGTCGGCCCGACCGTGCTGCGCCTGCTGGGCGTCGACCAGCCCGACGAGATGACCGGCCGCGACCTCCGCGCGCAGCTCGCGGGGGTGCGCGCGTGACCCGTGTCATGAGCCGCCGCCTGCTGGTCGCGCTGGGTGCGGCGTCGCTGCTGGCCGGCGCGCGCGCCGAGGCGCAGGTCGGCTATCCGGTGGACCGGAGCCCGTTCATCGACCTCGAGTACCGCCAGTCGTTCTCCGTGTTCGGCGGCTGGTTCGCCGCCGGCAAGGACCCGGCGGGCATCGCGCCGCAGAGCGGGCCGCTGACGGGGCTGCGCTACGACGTCTACCTCGGCGGGCCGGCGTCGTTCACGGCGCGCGTCGCGACGGCGGTGTCCGAGCGCACGGTCCTCGACCCCGCGCGCACGGCCAGCACGCGCATCCTCGGCACCGAGCGCCGCCCGCTGACCATCGCCGACGTCGGGCTCACGCTCGGCCTCACGGGCCAGAAGAGCTGGCACGGCCTGGTGCCGACGGTGCACGGCGGCGCGGGCGCGGTCTCCAACCTCACGGGCACCGATCCCGGCGGCTACAAGTTCGGCACCCGCTTCGCGATCGCGTACGGCGCCGGCCTGCGCTTCGTGCCGGGCGGCAGCCCCTGGTCGGTGCGCGCGGACGTGGGCAGCTACCTGTACCAGATCCGCTACCCGGACCGCTACTTCGCGGTCGGCCTCGACAGCACGTCGGTGCTGCCGAGCAACGCGTCGAAGAGCAAGTGGACGAACAACCTCGGGCTGACGCTCGGGCTCACGTACCAGTTCGCGCGCTGAGCGGCTCCCGCGCGTCGCGCGCGGCGTGCACGACCGAGGCCGGCGCCGGGACATCGTCCCGCGCCGGCCTCGTGCCTTTCCCGCCTTTCCGGCGCCACGGCACGGCCGGTGCACCCCTGCCGCCGTAAATCGAGCCGAGGAGCGGACATGGCGCGGGACTACGAGGACACCAGCAGCATCGACGACCTGAACGACGACGAGCTGCGCGCGCTGGTGCGCGACCGGCTCTCCGAGCACCCGACGCTGGACGTCGACGAGATCACGGTGCACGTGGACGACGGCACCGTGCGCCTCGAGGGGCGCGTGGGCACGGAGGGCGAGCTGCGCATCGCCGACCACGTGCTGACCGACATCGTGGGCATCGGGTCGTTCGACAACCAGCTCGTGGTCGACGCCAACGCGCGCGACGAGACGCCGATGGACGTCGAGGACCACATCCAGGCCGAGCGCTCGACGGCGGGCACGCTGCTGGGCGAGATGCCCGAGCAGCAGAGCGACGAGGTGTACCAGGCGCGCGGCGACGAGGACCTGGACCAGCGCATGTTCGGCACGACGAACTACCAGGACGCGGTCGCGCACGGGACGGCGTACATCCCGCCCGAGGCGCCGACGCCCGAGGGCATGCGCGGCACCGACGCGGGGCCGGGGGAGTACGGCGAGGACCACTGAGCGTCGAGCGAGGAGCGTCGCGCGTGGCTCCCGGGGAGTAGTCCGCTAGACTCCACCCGAGACCGCCCTCGACGCTCGCCGCTCACCGCTCGACGCTCCGCATGGCCTTCGCCTCCCTGACGCGCCGCGTCACCTTCGCCGCCGCGCACCGCTACCGCCGCCCCGAGTGGAGCGACGCGCGCAACGCCGAGGTGTTCGGCCTCTGTGCGCGGCCCAGCTTCCACGGGCACTCGTACGTCTGCCAGGTCACCGTCCGCGGCGCGATCGACGAGACGACCGGGTTCTGTGTCGACCTCGGGCTCCTCGACCGCATCCTGGGCGACGAGGTGCGCGAGCGCTTCGACCACCGGAATCTCAACACCGACGTCCCCGAGTTCGCCGACGGCGCGCAGATCCCCAGCGGCGAGAACCTCGCGCGCCTGATCGCGACGCGCGTCCAGGCGCGGCTCGACGCGGCGCTGGACGCGGGCGCGCCGCGCGTGGAGCGCGTGACCGTGGCCGAGGACGAGTCGCTGAGCGCGACGTTCGAGCCGGCGCGCGACGCCTGAGCGCCGGCGACCGCCGGCCGCGCGATTGCGCGAGGCCCGACCGCCGGGTCAGCTTGGAGGCGCCCGCTCCCCTTCCCGCTCCCCGGCCCCCGATGCCCTCGCCCCTCGCCGCGCGCGCCCTGCTCGCCGGCCTCGCGCTCGGCCCCCTGCTCGGCGCCTGCGCGGCCCGCTCGTCCGCCGCGTCCGTCCCGGCCGCGACGCCCGCCCCGCTCTCGCCCGTCGCCGCGCTGCGCGTGGCCGTCGACTCGCTGGTGCAGGACACGATGTTCGCCAACGCGCGCTGGGGCGTGCTGATCGTGCGCCCCGGCACCGGCGACACGCTGTACGCGCGCGACGCGGACCGGCTGTTCATGCCGGCCAGCAACCAGAAGCTGCTCACCGGCTCCACCGCGCTGGCGACGCTCGGCCCCGACTACCGGTGGCGCACCGCGTACGTCGCGCCCCGGCCCCGGCGCGCGGGCGGGGGGGAGGGCGACCACGCCGTCGGCGGGCGCGGCGACCCGACCATCAGCGATCGCAAGCGCACCCACGCGATGCTGCCGCTGCTCGCGGTCGCGGACTCGCTGGCGGCGCGCGGCATCCGCCGCATCGCGGGCCGCGTGATCGCCGACGGCGACGCGTTCCCGGATGCGGCGCACGGCTACGGCTGGTCGTGGGACGACCTCGACGAGCCCTACTCCGCGGGCGTGGACGAGCTGTTCTTCAACGAGGGCTTCGGCCGCATCGTCGTGCGCGCCGGCGCGCGCGTGGGCGACTCCGCGACGGTGCAGGTCACCCCCGCGGCCGACGCGCTGCCGCTCCGCGTCACCGTGCGCACGGTCACGCCGGGCATCGCCAGCGGCCGCACGGCGACGCGCGTGCGCGCGCGGTGGGACGCGCGCGAGGCGCGCCACGTGCTCGAGGGCGTGGTGTCGGTGAACGACAGCGCCGTGCTGACGCTCGCGCAGCGCGACCCCGACGAGGCGTTCCTGGCGGCGCTGCGCACGGCGCTCAAGACGCGCGGCATCGCGGTGGGCGGCGCCGAGCCGCGCGTCAGCAAGGAGCCCGCGGCGCCCGTCGGCGACACGCTGCTCGTCACGCAGTCGCTGCCGCTGCGCGACGTGATGCCCGCGTTCGAGAAGCCGTCGCAGAACCAGATCGGCGAGCTGCTGCTGAAGACGATGGGCCTCGAGAAGACGGGCGTCGGCAGCGCGGACAGCGGCCGGCGCGCGATGGAGCGCCAGCTGGCGACGTGGGGCGTGGCGGCCGAGCGCGACGTCGTGATCCGCGACGGCAGCGGGCTCTCGCGCCACGACTACGTCACGCCGCGCGCGCTGGTGCGCGTGCTGGACGCGATGCGCCGCGACCCGAGCTTCCGCGTGTTCTACGACGCGCTGCCCATCGCCGGCGTCGACGGCACCATCCGCTCGCGCATGAAGGGGACGCCGGCCGAGGGGAACGTGCACGCGAAGACGGGGACGCTGGACAAGGCGCGCTCGCTGTCGGGCTACGTGACGACGGCCGACGGCGAGATGCTGCTCTTCAGCTTCCTCTGCAACAACTACACGGTGCCGACGGCGCAGGTCGACCGCGTGGCCGACGCCCTCGCGGCGCGGCTCGCGTCGCTGCGCCTCGGCGGCGCCCGCACGGCGGCCGGCGCGCCGTGAGCCACCCCGCCCCGCGGTCGCGGCTCGCGGTCGCGGAGGCGATCCACGCGGTGCTGGAGGACGTCGGGCCGCTGCCGGCGGAGCGCGTCCCGCTGCGGGACGCGCACGGGCGCGTGCTCGCGGAGGACGTCGTGTCGCCGGTCGCGCTGCCGCCGTGGGACAACGCAGCGATGGACGGCATCGCGGTGCGCGCGCGCGACGTGCTGGGCGCGCGCGCGGACGCGCCGGTCGCGCTGCGCGTGGTCGGCACCGTGCCCGC
>CBHYLO010000167.1:0-8394 GCA_966128675.1 uncultured bacterium
GGGCCGGCGACGTCCGGCCGGCCGTGCGCGTGCCGGCCCGCGAGAGCAGCGCCGCACCCAGCCCGGCGGTCGCCGCGACCCACGTGAGCCCGATCGCCGCCATGCGGACCATCAGCGCCACGACCGGCAGCCCCTGCAGCGCTGCCGCCGCCAGCCAGAGCGCGAAGTAGATCCCGAGGCCGATGGTCAGCGCCCGCAGCGCGTCGCCGCGGGCCGCCGTCGCGCGCCAGTCGCCCGGCCGGCCCGCCACCGCGCGCCCGGTCACGAACGCGACGGCGAGGAAGCCGAGCGTCAGCAGCCCCGCCACCGCGAGCACGAAGCCGACGATCGCCAGCGGGATCGCCAGGATGCCGAGCAGCGTCACCGCCAGCAGGACGACGATCGTCACGAGGGCGGGGAGGATCAGCAGCTGGCCCACGAGGCCGGCGGCGAGCGCGCGCCCGACGCCCTGCTGCAGCGACTCCGCGACGCCGTCCAGGTAGGTGCTGCCCGAGACGAGGACGCCGATGCCGATCAGCAGCAGGATCGCCAGCCAGCCGAGCGTCATGGTCAGCCCGCGCCAGGGCGACGGGCGGGCGCCGGCCGGGGTGGCCTCGCCGACGCCGAGCCAGCGCGGCGGCTGCTGCGAGAACGACTCGGCCGACCCGAGCACGCGGCCGCCCGACGCCACGCGCACGTCGCCGAGGACCGAGACGGCGTCCTCCGTGACGTGGCCGCCGGGGTGGACCACGACGTCGCCGTCGAAGGCGACGACGTCGCCCTGCACGGTGCCGTAGACGTCGACGTTCCCCTTGAGGACGACGACGCCCTGGGTGGTGGTGCCGGCCGGCACGACGAGCCCGCCGAGACGCACCGCGCCCTCGCCGGCCGTGGCCGTCGCCGCGGAGGGCGAGGGCTGGGCCGCGAGGGCGTGGGGAGCGACGGTGGCCAGCAGGGTGGCGGCGCCGAGGGCGAGCCAGGTGCGGAGTCGGCGCACCGCCCTCACCCCTGCCGCCGGCGGCCCGAGGCGGTCACCGCGCGCAGGCCCGCGGTGGCGCCGACGACGGTGACGACGAAGGCCGCGACGGCCAGCGCGAGGACGCCGGCCCCGACGGCCGGGGCGCCGTCGCCCATGAGCATCCGCGCGAACGCGCCGAGCGCGCCCTGCGTGGTCTCGCTGCTGCGCTCCAGGGCGAGGCCGCTGACCATCGCCAGCAGGTCGACCCGCGCCACCACCCAGAGGGCGGCGAGCGAGAACAGCGTCGCGAAGGTGAGTCCGCCGGCCGCCGCGAGCGCGCGGGCGGGGGTGGACTGCGGGACGAGCTGCCGGACCGCGTCGCGCGCGGCGACGTGCCAGGGCTCGAACACCTGGACCTGCTGCATCACGCGGTCGGCGAACAGCGGAGCGGGCGAGAAGTGCGGGATCAGGTCGAGCTCCCCCGCGATCAGACGCGCCGTCTCCAGCTCCGCCTCACACTCGGCACAGCGCCGGACGTGCGCCTTGAGCGGCGCGACGCCGAATCCGGCCTCGCCGTCGATGAGCAGGTCGATCTCTTCCGGTAGTAGATGACGGTCCACGTTGGCTCCTCCTGCCGGGCGTACGGCCGGGGGTTCGCGGGAGTTTCAGGGCAGCGGGCGGCGCGCGGCGGTCCGCGGGACGGGGCCCCGGCGGTCGGTGTCGCGCGTCACTGGCGGAGGTGCTCGAGGGTCCGCCGCAGCTCGTGGCGAGCGCGGTGGATGTAGGTCTTCACGGTGCCGAGGGGCAGGTCGAGCGTCGTCGCGATCTCCTCGTACGAGCGGCCCTCGACGTGCCGAAGCATGATGCAGGCCCGGTACTCGGGGCGGAGCTTCGCGATCGCCCGCTCGATCGCGGAGCCCAGCTCGCGGGCCTCCATCTCGTCCAGCGCCGACTCCTGCTGCGCGGCGAGGTCGAACGTCGTCGCCTCCACCTCGGCCGCGGTGGTGGCGTGCGGGGAGCCGTCCATGCTCACCGTGTCCAGCCGCTTCCGCCGCATCCAGTCGATGGCGACGTTGTTCGCGATCTTGAACAGCCAGCTCGAGAACTTGAACTCGGGGCTGTACTTGTCGATGTGGTTCAGGACCTTGATGAAGGCGTCCTGCGAGAGGTCCTCGGCCGTCTCGCGGTCGCGCACCATGCGGAAGACCAGCGAGAAGACCGGCCGCTCGTAGCGCCGCACCAGCTCCCGGAACGCCGTCTCGCGACCCTCCTGCGCCAGCCGCACCACGTCGGCATCGGGCAGGTTGGCGAGATCGAGCTGGGAGGGCGGCGGGGGCATGCGGGCGCGCGGGGGGAAAACGGACGTCGGGCGCGTGCAAGGTAGTCGCCCGGCCCGGCACCCGGCCAGCGTGACGGCCGCGTCACCGCGTCGCGCGGCGGCGCGCGCTTGTAGCGGGGGGGCCGCGCGGCGAGCTTACGCGCGATGGCCCTCCACCCCGCCGACGCTCCCGACACCACCGACCGCGCCGCCGGCGATGCCGCCGGGGGCGCGGGCGTCGACGCCGCGGTCGTCGAGGCCGCGGCCGCGGGCGGGCGCGAGAAGCGGGCGTACGTGCGCCGCATCTTCTCCGAGATCGCGCCGCGCTACGACCTGCTGAACCACGTCCTGAGCCTGAACGTCGACCGCGCGTGGCGCCGCCGCGCGCTGGAGGCGCTGGGCTGGCGGGCGCGCCCGGCGGGCGTGTTCCTGGACGTCTGCGCGGGAACGCTGGACGTCGGCGCGCAGTTGGTGCGGCAGCGCGACTTCCGCGGGCTGGTGGTGGGCGCCGACTTCGCGGAGCCGATGCTGCGCGCCGGGGCGGGGAAGGCGCCGCCCACCGTGCTCGTGCCGGTGGCCGCCGACGCGCTGGAGCTGCCGCTGGCCCCGGGGACGGTCGACGGCGCGATCGTCGCCTTCGGCATCCGCAACGTGCAGGACCTGGACGGCGCGCTGCGCGAGGTGCACCGCGTGCTGGCGCCGGGCGCGCGGTTCGTGATCCTCGAGTTCACGACGCCGCCGAACGCGCTGGTGCGCGCCGGCTACCACGCCTACTTCCACCACGTGCTGCCGCTGGTGGGCCGCGCGGTCAGCGGCCACCGCACGGCCTACGCGTACCTCCCGAAGTCCGTCGCGCACTTCCCGGCGCCCGACGCGCTCGCGGCCCGCATGCGGGAGGCGGGATTCGGGCAGGTGTCGTGGACGCGGCTGACGCTGGGGATCGCGGCCATCCACGTGGGCATCAAGAGCTGAACGGCGCTGCGGGCTGCGGACTGCGGATCTTTCGACGGCCTTTCCCGAGATCCGATCCGCAGCCCGCAGCCCGCAGATCACTCGCACGAGACTCCATTGACGCTCGACACCCTCGCGGACTTCATCGCCGCCATCGACCGCATCGGCGAGCTGCATCGCATCACGCACCCCGTGCGCGCGCGGCTGGAGCTGTGCGAGATCGCCGACCGCGTGTCCAAGATGCCCGGCGGCGGGAAGGCGCTGCTGTTCGAGCACGTACTGCTCGCCGACGGGTCGCGCTCGCCGTATCCCGTCGCCATCAACCTGTTCGGGTCGATGCGGCGCATGGCGCTGGCGCTCGGCGTCCAGGCGCTGGACGAGCACGGGCGGCGCATCACCGAAATGATGGACTTCAAGGTCCCCGACGGGCTGCTCGGCAAGCTGTCGATGCTGCCGCGGCTCCTGGAGGTCGCGAAGTTCCCGCCGCGCACGAAGTCCGGGAGCCCGCCGTGCCAGGAGGTCGTGTGGCGCGGCGACGAGATCGACCTGGACCGGCTGCCGATCATCACGTGCTGGCCCGAGGACGGGGGGCCGTACGTGACGCTGACGATGTGCATCTCCAAGGACCCGGCGCGCGGCATCCGCAACGTGGGCATGTACCGCGTGCAGCAGCTCGGGAAGCGCGAGGTCGCGATGCACTGGCAGCGGCACAAGACGGGCGCGGAGCACTTCCGGCAGATGGCCGAGCGGGGCGAGACGATGCCCGTGTGCATCGTGGTCGGCGCGGATCCCGCGTCGATCTACTCGGCCAGCGCGCCGCTGCCGCCCGGCATCGACGAGTTCATCTTCGCGGGCTTCCTGCGCCGCGAGCCGGTGAAGCTGGTGAAGGCGGTGAGCTGCGACCTCGAGGTGCCGTGGGACGCGGAGCTGGTGCTGGAGGGCTACATCGACCCGCGCGAGGCGCTGGTGGTCGAGGGGCCCTTCGGCGACCACACGGGCTTCTACTCGGAGGCGGACCTGTACCCGAAGGTCCACCTGACGGCGGTCACGATGCGGAAGTCGATGACCTACGCGACGACGATCGTCGGGCGCCCGCCGATGGAGGACTTCTACCTCGGCCACGCGACGGAGCGCATCTTCCTCCCGCTGCTCAAGCTGACGGTGCCGGAGATCGTCGACTACCACATGCCGGCCGAGGGCGGGTTCCACAACCTGGTCTTCGTGTCGATCGACAAGAAGTACCCGGGGCAGGCGTACAAGGTGATGAACGCGCTCTGGGGGGCCGGGCTGATGTCGCTGGCGAAGGTGCTCGTCGTCCTCGACAGGGAGGTGGACGTGCGCAACGTGCAGGAAGCGTGGTGGGCGGCGCTCAACAACATCGACCCGGAGCGCGACACGCGCTTCACGATGGGCCCCGTGGACGTGCTCGACCACGCGAGCCGCGCCTTCACCTACGGCAGCAAGATGGGGATCGACGCGACGCGGAAGCTGCCCGAGGAGGGCTTCACGCGGAGCTGGCCGAAGGTGATCGAGATGGACGCGGCCACGAAGGCGGCCGTCGACGCGATGTGGCCCAGCCTCGGACTCTGATGCCCAACGCCCTCGCTCCCGAGCCGCAGACCTTCGCCGGCCCGTCGCGCCTCGCGCGGTGGGCGAGCTTCGTGAAGCTGCCGCACACCGTGTTCGCACTGCCCTTCGCGCTCGTCGGCGTGCTGCTGGCGAGCTTCGCGCACCCGGTGGACGCGCGCATCGTCGGCTGGGTGATCGTCGCGTTCACGGCGGCGCGCTTCGCGGCGATGGCGTTCAACCGCATCGTCGACCGCGACGTCGACGCCGCCAACCCGCGCACGGCGATGCGCGAGCTGCCCAGCGGCGCGCTGGGCGTGCGCGAGGCGAAGGCGAGCGTGGCGCTTGCGTCCGCGGTGTTCGTGGCGGCGGCCGCGCTGCTCAACCCGCTCTGCCTCGCGCTGTCGCCGGTCGCGCTGGGATGGGTGTTCCTGTACAGCTACACCAAGCGCTTCACGCGCTGGTCGCACCTCGTGCTCGGCCTCGGCCTCGGCATCGCGCCGGTCGGCGGCTACCTCGCGGTCACGGGGCGCTGGAGCGAGCCGTGGTGGCTGGTCTGCGCGCTGTCGCTGGCGGTCACGGCGTGGGTCGGCGGCTTCGACGTGTTCTACTCGCTGCAGGACGAGTCGTTCGACCGCGCGCACGGGCTGCACTCGCTGCCGGTGGCGATGGGCGAGGCCGGCGCCATCCGCACGGCGCGCGTGCTGCACGCGTTCGCGGTCGCGATGCTGGCCGCCGTCGCCGCGGGCGCGCCCGGCGGCAACCAGTGGATCGCGGTCGGCGTGGTGGTGGTCGCCGCCCTGCTGCTGTGGGAGCACCGGCTGGTGCGGCCGGGCGACCTGTCGAAGCTCGACGCGGCCTTCTTCACGATGAACGGCATCATCAGCCTTGCCTTCCTCGGCTGCGTGCTCGCGGCGCGGCTGCTCGCGTGACCCCATGACGACCCACGCGCCCGCCGTGCCACGCCCGATCGTCCTCGCCGTCACCGGCGCGTCGGGCGCACCGTACGCGGTGCGGCTGCTGCGCGCGCTGGTGGGCGCGGAGCGGCCGGTCTGGCTCATCGTCTCGACGCACGGCTTCCGGCTGCTGGAGACCGAGGTCGGCATCGCGTCGCTCGACGCGCTGCGCGACGAGATCGGCGCCGAGGGGTGGGACCGCTGGGTCACGGTGTTCGACGACCGGGATCGTGGCGCGCGTCCTGCTTCGGGCTCCGCCCGCACGGCGGGGATGGTGATCTGCCCGTGCTCGATGGGCACGCTCGCCGCCGTCAGCCAGGGCACGTCCCGGTCCCTAGTGGAGCGCGCGGCCGACGTCGTGCTGAAGGAGCGGCGCCCGCTCGTGCTGGTGACGCGCGAGACGCCGCTGTCGCTCGTGCATCTGGAGAACATGACGCGCGTGACGCGCGCGGGCGCGGTGGTGCTGCCCGCGGCGCCGGGCTTCTACCACCGCCCGACGCGCATCGACGAGCTGGTGGACTTCGTGGTCGCGCGCGTGCTGGACCTGCTGGACGTGGACCACGCGGTGGGGCGCCGCTGGGGCGAGGGAGAGACGGGGGAGGAATGAGCGTGGCGGAACGGACGCACCTGATCGGCCTGATCTCGGACACGCACGGCCTCGTGCGCCCGACCGTGTTCGACGCGCTCGCGGGCGTGGAGCTGATCCTGCACGCGGGCGACGTCGGCGGGCAGGACGTGCTGGTGGAGCTGGAGGCGATCGCGCCGGTGCTCGCGGTGTTCGGCAACACGGACGAGCCGGACCACCCGGGCCTCGAGACGGAGCGCGTGCACGCGGTGGGCGGCGTGTCGATCCACGTCAGCCACGGGCACGAGCTGGGGCGCCCGACGCCCGCGGCGCTGCTCGCGGCGTATCCGCAGGACGTGCTCGTCTACGGCCACACGCACCGGCAGCTGATCACGCGCGCCGAGGGGCGGCTGGTCGTGAACCCCGGCGCCGCGGGGCCGCGCCGCTTCGACCTCGTGCCCACCGTGGCGCGGCTGACCATCCGCGACGGCGCCGCCGACGTCGAGCTGGTGCCGCTATGAAGACGGGTGCTGCGAAGACGGGTGCTGCGAGGACCGCGAGCGACGAGGCGCGGTTCGCGCCGGCCGCGCTGACGTTCCTCCGGCAGCTGTCGCGGAACAACGCGCGCCCCTGGTTCGAGGAGCACCGCGACCGCTACGAGCGCGACGTGCGCGCGCCGATGGTCGCGCTGGTCGAGGAGGTCGACGCGCTGCTCGGCGACGTCGCGCCGGAGATCGTCGGCGACCGCAAGCGCTCGATGTTCCGCATCCACCGCGACGTGCGCTTCTCGAAGGACAAGTCGCCGTACAAGACCAACGCGGCCGTGTGGTTCTTCCACCGCGACGTGCAGCGCGCGCGCGGCGGCGACACGGCCGGCGGTAACGTGCACGGCGGCGCGGGCTTCTACTTCCAGCTCGCGCCCGGCGACTGCTTCAGCGGCGGCGGGTTGTGGATGCCGCCGCGTCCCGCGCTGGCGCAGGTGCGCGACCGGCTGGCGGCGCGTCCGCTGGAGTGGGAGGCGATCGTGCGCGCGCCGGCCTTCAAGCGGAAGTTCGGCGCGCTCGACGCGGAGGCCGTGCTGACACGCGTGCCGCGCGGCTTCGCGCCCGACCATCCGGCGGCCGAGTGGCTGCGGTACCAGTCGTTCACGGCGGGCCGCGCGCTGACGGCCGACGAGGTCACCGCGCCGCGGCTGGCCGAGCGGCTGGTGAAGGACTTCGCGGCGCTGCTGCCGATGGTGCGCTGGCTGAACGAGGCGCTGGGGCTCGCGCCGGCCGTGCGCCGCTGAGACGGCGCGAGCGAACGGCGTCGCGCGACGCGCGTGGACTCCGCGCGGATCGCCCGACGCCGATCGCTGCCGTCACACCTCGCGGAAGTGCGAGGCGGGGTAGAGGAAGTCGTCGTCCGAGTCGTCGATGATGCGGTAGAGCGCGCCGTTCGCTTCGGCGCCGAGCATCTCGTAGATGCGGCCGAGGGTCAGATCGTGGCATCCGCCCGGTTCGTCGTCGCCGGGCAGCTTGAGCCAGGGCTTCACGCTGATGCACTGCACGAGCGTGGTGGGTTGCCAGGACGTGGCCATGTGTCGCGCGCTCCGCTCCGTTGAGGTCCATGCGTCTCGGGCGGCGCCCTGCCGGCGCGAGGGGCGGGCACAGGTCGCCAGCGGCGTCGCCGGCCACCAGGGGTGCAAGACGTCGGCCATCCACCGGCCGCGCGCGCGTCAAACGTGAGGACGGTCACCAAGCCGTCCGGGCAACGGCCAGGGGCCGCTCAAGCGGCCGCTCAGGCGGCGTCGGCGGCGTCGGCGGCGTGGGCGGCCGTCCCCGCGGTGGGCCGCGCGTCGCGCAGCCGCGCGGCCAGCGCCTCGTCGTCGGCGGCATCGAGCAGCGCGGCGGCCGGCACCGTGCGCGCCAGCTCCGCCGGCCGGTGGCGGAACCACCACGAGAGCAGGAGCAGCTCGTCCACCTCGTGCGTCGGCACGGCCGCGGCCGCACGCTCGCGTGGCACGAACACGTCGCGCGCGAGGTCGCGCAGCCCCGCGGCGTCGGTGGCGCCGTGCGGGCGCGCGAGCTCCGCGCTCACTCGGCCGCGCCGCACCAGGTAG
>CBHYLO010000168.1:0-8380 GCA_966128675.1 uncultured bacterium
CGACCACTACCTCGGCAAGGAGACGGTGCAGAACCTGCTCGTCTTCCGCTTCGCCAACGCGCTGTTCGAGTCGCTGTGGAACCGCGACCACATCGAGAGCGTGATGATCACGGTCGCGGAGACGCTCGGCATCGAGGGGCGCGCGGGGTACTACGAGGGCGCGGGGCAGCTGCGCGACATGGTGCAGAGCCACCTGTCGCAGCTCTTCGCGCTGGTGGCGATGGAGGTGCCGTCGCGGCTGGACGCCGACGCGGTGCGCGCCGAGAAGCTGAAGGTGCTGCGCGCGGTGCGGTCGCTGGTGCCGGACGACGCGGTGTTCGGGCAGTACGAGCCGGGGCGCATCGAGGGGAAGGACGGGCCGCAGGACGTGCCGGGCTACCGCGAGGAGCCGGGCGTGGCGCCGAGCTCGCGCACGGAGACGTTCGCGGCGCTGACGCTGCACGTCGAGAACTGGCGCTGGCAGGGCGTGCCGTTCCACCTGCGCACGGGCAAGAGGATGCTGCGCCGGTTGACGGAGATCGAGATCAAGTTCCGCCGCGCGCCGGTGTGGATGTTCCGCTCGGGCCAGGCCGACGCGTCCGAGCAGGGCGCGGGCATGGGGACGCTGCACCGCAACACGCTGCTGCTGACGCTCCAGCCGGACGAGGGCTTCAGCCTCTACATCGACGTGAAGGCGCCGGGCGAGCCGTTCCGCATCCACCGCCTGCCGCTGCACTTCAACTACAAGGAAGTGTTCACCGTGCTGCCCGAGGCGTACCAGACGCTCCTGCTGGACGTGCTGCAGGGCGACCAGACGCTGTTCGTGCACGCCGACGAGGTGGAGACCAGCTGGGCGCTGTACGCGCCGCTGCTGGACGGGCGGCGCGCGGTCTATCCCTATCCCGCCGGGACGTGGGGCCCGCTCGAGGCGGCGCGCATCTCGTCGCGGTGAGTGTCCCTGTCGAACTGCAACGGCATCGGACAGGATTATCAGGATTATCAGGATTATCAGGATTCGAAGCGCCGCGTGGCGCGAGATGCCGTACCGCGGCGCGAAGTCATGAATCCTGTTGATCCTGGCAATCCTGATGATCCTGTCTATGGCTGTTCGCTCTTCTGATCCCTCCGCGCATGCATGCGACTGACGCGCCAGAGATCGTCGTCCTCCCCGACGCCGACGCCGTAGCCGGCGAGGCGGCGACGCGCGTGGCGGCGGCGATGCGCGACGCGGTCGCGGCGCGCGGGCGGTGCGTGCTCGCGCTCTCGGGCGGCAGCACGCCGCGGCGGCTGCACGCGCGGCTGGTGGCGATGGGTGCCGACGCGCTGCCGTGGGCGGACACGTACGTCGTCTTCGGCGACGAGCGGTGCGTGCCGCCCGACGATCCCGCCAGCAACTTCGGCATGGCGCGCGAGACGCTGCTGGCGCACGTGCCCGTCCCCGACGCGCACGTGCTCCGCATGGAGGGCGAGCGCCCGCCCGCCGACGGCGCCGAGCGCTACGAGGCCACGCTCCGCGCGCTCGCCACTCGGCTCGGCGTCGGCGACGACGACGCGCTCCTCGACGTCGTGCTGCTGGGCATGGGCGCCGACGGCCACACGGCGTCGCTCTTCCCCGGGGACCCGGCGCTCGACGAGGCGACGCGCTGGGTGCTCGACGTCCGCGCGCCCGCGGACTACGCGCCACGCGACCGGCTGACGCTCACCCCCCCCGCGCTCGCGCGCGCGCGCACGGTGCTAGTCCTCGCCGGCGGCGCCGAGAAGCGCGACGCGGTCGCGCGCGCGCGCGGCGACGCCGATGCGCATGACGCGCTGCCCGTCGCCCGCGTGCGCGGCCGCGCGCGCACGACCTGGCTGCTGGACCGCGCCGCCGCTGGAGAACGCTCCGGAGAACGCTGATGCGCCCCCTCTCTCTCGCTCTCACGCTCGCCGTCGTCGGCGGCACGCTCGCCGCCTGCGCCACCGCCGCCACCGGCGGCTCGCCCGCGCCCTTCGAGGACGTCGACTGGCGGCTGCTCGACGTCGGGGGGCGGCCCGCGGTCGCGGGCCCGTCCGCCGTGCGCCTCCGCTTCCAGGCCGACAGCGGGCGCGCGTTCGGCGACGGCGGCTGCAACCGCTTCGGCGGCCCGTACGTGCGCGACGGCGCGTCGCTGCGCATCGGGCCGCTCATCGCCACCAAGCGCGCCTGCATCGACGACGCGGCGAACCGGCAGGAGAACGCCGTGTTCGGGGCGCTGGAGGCCACGCGCCGCTTCGCGGTCACGGGCGACACGCTGGTGCTCTCGGGCGACGCGGGGCCGCTGGTGCGCTGGGTGCGCTGACCCGCCGCGCGGCGCGCGCTCAGCCGAGGAAGGGCACCGCGCGCTCGTCGTCGCTCAGCGCCGCCGCCACCGCGCGGCCCGCCGCCTCGTAGCGCGCACGGCCGCCGGTGGTGCTGCCGTGCAGCGCGAACCGCCGCCCGCCCGTGTGCAGCACCAGCCCGTAGGTCGCCGTGCGGCCGCGCCGCTCGACCAGCTCCACCGCCGTGATCCCGTCGTAGCGCAGCGTGCCCCGCTCGCGGCGGAAGAGCGTGCGGCGCGACCAGTGCACGCGCCGCTCCGCCGTCCGGAACTCGGCCACCCGGTCGTCGTAGGCGGCCAGCGCGGCGACGCCGATGAGCGTCATCGCGCCCGCGCCCAACAGGGGCGAGCCCTTCATCGGCGGCGCGAGCGACAGCGACAGCAGCAGGACCGCGCCCACGAGCAGCGCGCCCGCGATCCAGAGCCAGGCGACGTCGTGCGCGCGCACCACCAGGGTGCCGTCGGGGCGGAGCAGGGTCTTCATGTGAGCGGGTGGGGTCGCCGCCATGATAGCAGCATGGCGCTTGGAACGCCGCGCGACGCGGCGCATGTTACGAGGCCGCGCCTCCCCTTCCCGCCCACGCCGCCGCCATGCCCCGTCCGTCCCGCTCCGCCGCCGCGCTCGTCGTCGTGTCCGCCCTCGCGTCGGCCGGGCGCGCGGCGCACGCGCAGCCGGCGGCCGCCGCGCCCGCGCTCACCGACGCCGCCGTGGCGTGGGAGCGCGGCGAGTACCCGCGCGCGCTGCGGCTGCTGCGCGACGTGCTGCGCGGCCCCGACGCCGAGCGCCAGCGCGTGGCGATCGCGCTGCTGACGGGCGAGCGCTATCGCGTGGACTCGCTGGCCGCCGACGGGCGCGCGGTGCGCGTGAGCGCCGACGGCCGGCTGGCGCTGTGGGAGACGGGCACCGGCGCGGCGACGCGCACGCAGGTCGTGCGGCTGGAGGGCGGCACGCCGCCGGTGGCGACGATCGCGGCGGGCGGCGTCGCGCTGTCGCCCGACGGCGCGCGCGCGGCGTTCCTGCGCGTGCCCGACGCGCCCGAGCTGCGCGACGCGCGCGCCGAGGCGTCGCGGCTGCTGGCGGCCGGCGACCGCGAGGGCGCGCGCGGCGCGCAGCTCCGCGCGCAGGAGCTGGAGGGACGGCTCGCGACGCTCGTCGTGCGCGACCTCGCGAGCGGCGCCGAGCGCGTGGTGCCCGGCGAGGGGATCGCGAAGCGCGCGCTGGCGTTCGGCGCCGACGGCGCGACGCTGTTCGTGCTCGGGCGCGCGGCGGGCGGCGCCGACACCACCGTGTTCGCGAGCCGCGACGGCGGCGCGCTCGCGCCGTTCGCGCGCGTGAAGGTGTCGGGCAGCGAGCTCGCGCTGGCGCCGGGCGGGCGCCACCTGCTGGTGACCGGCGCCGGCGGCCGCGCGCCGGCGTTCGCGGTCGTCGACGCGGCCAGCGGCGACGTGCGCGGCTTCCCCGGGCTGCAGCCGCACGTCGCCGGCAACGGCTCGGCCCTCACCTGGCTGGTGCGCGACGGGCGCGAGTTCGGCGTGCGGCTGCTGCGGCTCGATCGCGCGCTGGACCGTGCGGGCGAGCCCGCGGTCGTGAAGCGCACCACCGACAGCCTCGAGACGCCCGTGCTCTCGCCCGACGGGCGGCGCCTCGCGTTCGCGGCGATGCCGGCGCAGGACTGGGAGCTGTTCGTGCTGGACGCGAGCGGCGACAGCACGACCGAGCGCCGCCTGACGCGCGACCTGCAGCACGACCGCATGCCGCGCTGGCTGGACGGCGAGACCGTGCTGGCCGTGAAGGGCGAGCCACGCCACCGCCGCTCGTACGCGTACGACGTGCGCACGGGCACGGCGACGAAGCTGTTCCACAACAACACCGTGCGCACCATCGCGCCGGAGTACGAGTGGGCGCCGACGCCCGACGGCGCGCGCCTGCTGATCGTGGCCGAGCGCGACGGCGACACCGTGTCGCCCGAGCGCAGCGTGTACCTGCTGGACCGGCGCCGCGAGGTGACGACCGCCGACCTGCTGGCGCGCGTGGAGCGGCAGCTGGCGGCCGAGGAGGCGCTGCGCGCGCGCACGGCGCGGCAGTTCGCGCCCATCCGCGACGCCGTGCGGCGCGCCACCGACAGCGTCTCGATCGAGCGGCTGTACGGCTACCAGAAGGCGCTGTTCGACTTCGGGTCGAAGCACGTCACGCGGCCCGGCAACCGGCCGGCGCGCCAGTGGATCGCCGACGCGTTCCGCTCGTGGGGCTACGAGCCGGCGTTCCAGGAGTTCACGCCGCGCAACGCGCCGCCCACCGCCAACGTCGTCGCCACGCTGCGCGGCACCGAGCACCCCGAGCTGGTCTACGTCGTCGGCAGCCACTTCGACTCGCGGGCCGAGGGGCCGGGCGCGGACGACAACACGAGCGGGACGTCGATGCTGCTGGAGACCGCGCGCGTGCTGGCGAAGCACCCGCTGCCGGCGACGGTGGTGTTCGTCGCCTTTACCGGCGAGGAGGCGGGGCTGCTGGGGAGCCGCGAGTTCGCGCGCGTGGCGAAGGCCGCGGGCTGGAAGGTCGTCGGCGCGATGAACAACGACATGATGGGCTGGTCGAACGACCAGCGGCTGGACAACACGATCCGCTACTCCAACCCGGGCATCCGCGACGTGCAGCACGGCGCCGCGCTCGGCTTCTCGCGGCTGGTGACGTACGACGCCGTCTACTACAAGAACACCGACGCGCACGCGCTCTACGACGCGTGGGGCGACGTCGTCGGCGGCTTCGGCTCGTATCCGGTGCTCGGCAACCCGCACTACCACCAGCCGCACGACGTGCTGGAGACGATCAACCAGGAGCTCGTGACCGAGACGACGCGCGCCAACGTCGCGACCGTCATGCTGCTGGCGTCGAGCCCCTCGCGCCTCACGAACCTCACCGCCGCGCGCGCGGGCGACGCGGTGACGCTGCGCTGGACGCGGAGCCCCGAGCGCGACGTGCGCAGCTACCGGGTGGCGCACGGGCCGGCGGACGATCCGCTGCGCACGGTGACGACGGTGTCGGGCCCCGAGGCGCGCCTGCGCGTCCCGGCGGGCCACGTCGTGTCCGTGCGCGCGGTGAACGCGCGCGGGCTGGAAGGCTGGGACTGGGCGCGCGTGGTCGCGCCCTGAGCGGGAGGGCGAGATGATGCGACCCGACGCCGGCGCCGTGCAGGTGCGCGACGCGCGCCCCGACGAGCGCGACGTCGTGCGCACGATCACGCTCGCCGCCTACGCGGAGTACGCGGCGGTGATGACGCCGACCGCGTGGGCCGGGCTGGACGCGGCGGTGCGCGTGGCGCTGGACTCCGACGCGCCGGCCGAGCGGCTGGTCGCGGAGCACGACGGCCGCGTGGTGGGCAGCGTGATGCTGTTCGCGCCGGCCACCGACGCGTACGGCGGCCTGACGGCGGGCGCGCCGTGGCCCGAGCTGCGGCTGCTGGCCGTCGCGCCCGAGGCGCGCGGGCTGGGCGTGGGCGCGACGCTGCTGGAGGAGTGCGTGCGCCGCGCGCGGCGCGCCGGCGCGTCGGTGCTGGGGCTCCACAGCTCGCGCAGCATGCGCACGGCGATCGGCATGTACACGCGCCGCGGCTTCGTGCGCGACCCGGCGCACGACTTCACGCCCGAGGGGGCCGAGCTGGTGGAGGCGTACCGGCTGGCGCTGGACGGCGATCCGGGCGCGGCGGAGCGGTAGCGCGCGGGCTCAGACGCGGCGCGCGCCGCGGAAGCCGCGCGCCGCGTAGTACGACTGCGCGCCGTTGTGGTAGACGAACACCCGGCCGTAGCGACGGTCGCAGAAGAGGGCGCCGCCGAGCGCGCGCACGTCGGGCGGCGTCGCGATCCAGCTGGAGGTCTTCACGTCGAACGTGCCGAGCCGCTGCAGCGCGCGGTACTCGTCCTCCGTCAGCAGCGCGATGCCCATCGCCGCGGCCGACTCGATCGCGCTGCCCTCCGGCCGGTGCTCCTTGCGCGCGGCCCGCGCCTCGCCGTCGTAGCAGAGGCTCCGGCGCCCCGCCGGGCTCTCGGCCGCGCAGTCGCAGAAGACGAGCTGGCCCGTCGCCGCGTCGCGCCCGATGACGTCGGGCTCCCCGCCGGTCGCCTCCATCGCGTGGATCGCCTGCAGGCCGTCGGCGTCGTGCTCCAGCCGGCCGCGCACGTCGGCCCACGCGATGCCGGCGTGCCGGGACAGGTGCCGCTCGAAGCGGCGCTCCAGCGTCTGCAGCAGCGCGTCGCGTTCCGTCGTGTGCATGGGTCGTCCGGGCTCGGGGTCGGGGAATCCTAGCGCCGCAGCGTCAGCAGCGCGCCCGCGAGCACCAGCGCGACGCCGGTGACGCGCCCCACGTCCATCGACCGCCGGGCGAAGCCGATCAGCCCGAAGTGGTCGGCGACCAGCGCCATCGCCAGCTGGCCCGCGACGACGAGCATCGTCAGCGTGGTGGCGCCCAGGCGCGGCGCGATGAGCGTGACGGTCGCGACGTAGACCGCGCCGAGCGCGCCGCCGACCCAGTACCACCACGGCAGGCGCGCGAGGGCCGCGACGTCGGGCAGCGCGGGGCGCTGCACGAGCACGAACAGCGCGAGCGCCACCGTCCCGACGACGAACGACACGAGCGCGGCCAGCCCCGCGTCGCCCAGGCCCGCCCGGAGCTGCGTGTTGACGCCGGCCTGCACGACGAGGAGCGCACCGACGAGGAGCGTGAGCGGGATCAGCGGGAGCATGGACGGACGGTGGGGGAAGGGCGGCCGCGCGCGGTCGGGCGGGGCGCCGGAATCTCGCGCGCCGGACCCGAACGGCAACCGCATGTGCACGGAAGCCATCCGATAACGGCTTTAGATCAGTGCGGATGGCTCCGGTGGAGGGCGACGTTCCTCGCCGCCGCACGGAGCCCTCCGCGCTCATCAGATCGTCTCCGGATCTCTTCCTTGCAGATGCCGTTGCGGTTGCCGTGGCCGTTGCCGTTCGGGTCCGGCGCGCCACGCGACGCTGGCGCGCTCCCTGCCCGTCGGCCGCGCATGGCCCTCGCCCCCCTCGCTACCACCGCCCGCCCCAGGTCGCGCCGCGCGTCCGCGCGCGCGGCTCAGCTCGCGACCGCCGCCGCCGCGAGCGGGGCGTTCGTCGCCCTCGCCCTCGTGCGCGTGCGGCACGCCGACGCGCTGGCGATCGACCGCGCGGTGCAGCGCGTCGGACGCGCGCGCTTCGGCGCCGCGCCGCGCGCGTGGGCCCGCGGCCGGCGCCGCTCGCGCCCGCGGCGCGCGTTCGACCTGCTCGGCACGCTCTCCAGCGACGTGGCGACGACGATCGCCGGCCTCGCGGCGGGGCTCGCGGTCGCGCGCCGCCACGGCCTCGCGCGCGCGCTGCCCGTGGCCGCCGCGGTGCCCGCGACCAACCTCGCGCACGGCGCGGCGAAGTACTCGCTGCGCGAGCCGCGGCCGATCGTCGCGCACCTCACCGGCAAGCACACGCCCAGCTTCCCCAGCGGCCACGCCGCGCGCGGCGCCGCGGCGGCCGGCGTCCTGGCGCACGTCGCGGCGCGGGAAGGGCTCGTGCCGCTCGCCGTCGGGCTGCCGGTGGCCGCCACGCTCGCCCTCATCGGCGGCGCGCAGCGCGTCTGGATCGAGCGCCACTGGGCCACCGATGCGGTCGGCGGCTTCGCCCTCGGCGCCGCGGTGGCGGCGGGCGTCGCACGTCTGTACGACACGCTCGGCGATGCGGTGCACGCGGACTGATCGCCGCGCCGGGCCCGAACTGCCCTGGAAGACAGGATGACGAGGAGCTTCCGCCTCGGCGCAGGAGTGTCGCGCCACGCGGAGCCTCCTGGTACATCCGGTCATCCTGTCTTCTCTTCGTGGTTCAGGGTCCGGCGCGCCGGGAACCGGTCGGCGAACGAGGGGCTACGGATGCTCCGGATGAGACGGATCGTGCGGATCGCTCCGCGTGGCGGCGACGTCCCCTGCGCAACACGGAGCGATCCGTCTCATCCGCTCGATCCGGAGCATCCGTAGTCCCCACGCGTAGTGCGTGCAGGCCCGCCACGACGGCGGGCGCC